>NZ_JBFRVF010000070.1:0-15230 GCF_041475025.1 Vibrio sp. 10N.222.49.C12
GAATGCTCCGAAATATGCACATGGCGCGTTTCGTTTTTCGATTGATGAGTGGATGATTCCTTTGTATGGCGAGCATATGGAGCGTGAAGTTTTTGACCGCCGGCTGGCTACGTTACAAGGGTTATTCAAGGATTCTGCAATGCAGCTGTTTTCCTTGGGTGTTCCGGTGATTTTTGACTTTGGTTTTTGGCGTAAGTCCGACCGAGATTCTTTTATAAGCTGGGCATCAAACCTAGGTGTGGACAGCGAAGTTCACTATCTTGATGTTCCGTTTGAGACTTGTAAGGAGAGGGCATTCAGCCGTAACTCGGAACTGAATGGTAAGTCTTATGAAATGACACCTGAAATGTTAGATCTGTTTTGGTCTTGGTTTGAGGTTCCAACTTCAAATGAAAATGTTATTTGGGTTCAACGGGAAGCTCAATAAGGTATGCAGTCAGGTGCGAAGGTGAGTGGTATTTTTATTATCTAGCTTGTGTTCTAAGTCTTCCGTTACATTGGGTTTATGAAAGTCTGCGTTGTCCATCGAATAGTCGTGTAACAAGGGCATTTCTCATGCCGTATTTTTGGTAATTAGTTCTTCCTGTCGATTATCGAATTTGTCCTAAACCCACTATTAAGGCAGGGAACCCCAATGAATAGAACGCTATGGTTCGCACTCATTTCGCTTATGTTTTCAATGACAATGGTATTTTGTACATACAGTTATGGCATAGAGAGCCACGTTGAAGTAATCACACTCACTTTAGTACTGTCGGGACCTCTGATTTTGACCTTTGCGCTTGTTGTCATTTTTTGTGGCGCACCGGTCATTAGCAAGTACAAGTTACTTGGAACCATCGCAATTTGTGTGCATGGATTTACAGCCTCACTGCATGTGCTGTGGAACGGTTTTATGTTTGTCGATGTGATTAATAAACAAGGCTTAGGTCCGGGACAAGGTTATTCTGGTTTGATACTTTGGGTTGGTAGTATCAAGGCGATGCTACTTGGTTTGGTTGTGGGAGTATGCCTGCATTACTTGCTACGATTATTTAGAAAGGCTGCAGTAAGATAACTGTTGGCTAGTTAGTGGGTTGTTCGTTGTCTATGGGAGTTGTCGCTGTGTTTTATAGTAAGGAATTCAACAAGGGATTGCTGCTCATCCTTGTTGCGATAAGTGCTTTCCTTGTCGTTACCTCGAATAATAACCCCGGGACATTAATCGCTCACGCCATCAATGGTTTAATTGCTTTGCTCTTTTTCTCCATGACCATTGAGGTTAAAGACAATGTACTAAGCTGGTATTTCGGCTTTGGTTTTTGGCGTAAGAATGTAGAAGTGTCAGACATTACAGAGACATCGTTTTATCAAAGCAAGTGGTATCAAGGTATTGGTATCCGAATGCTGAGCGATGGTTGGTTGTATAATGCATCGATAGGTTCAGCGCTGAAGTTAAGGCTAAACAATGGAAAGCATGTTTACATTGGTTGTAAGGATACGGACGGTTTAAAGCTGGCGTTGAAAACCGCTAACGAACAGATAACGCAAAAGTGATTTACGAGGCTTGGCACTTTTCGTTTTGAGTTGGACTAATTTTTAAGGCTGTATGCTTTAAGTGAGCTGCATTTTAATATCTCAACAAGTGGATCGGAGATTGAATGGACCAAGCAATCAAAACACATTTCGACGAGTATCCCGATGATGTTCGAGCTCGGCTTGAAGAGTTGCGTTCATTAATCTTTGAGCTTTGCTCTGATTTGGAACTAGGTGAAGTCGAAGAGTCTCTGAAATGGGGCGAGCCGAGTTACAGCGTTAAGACGGGCAGCCCAATTCGAATCGACTGGAAATTGAAGTCACCAAACAACTATTACTTGTTCTTTAACTGTCAAACGAAGCTAGTCGACACATTCAGAGAATTGCACGATGGCACATTGGTATTTCAAGGTAATCGGGCAATCGTCTTGAAACTGACTGAACCACTTCCCAAGGCACCAATCAAGCAGTGCTTGGAATTAGCCTTAACTTATCAGCAACGAAAACATCTCCCACTTCTTGGCGCGTAGTTCTTATATGTTGTCATTATATTTCTTAAACAGGTTTTCTGTGTTCTAGCTATCACTCTTTAAAGTGCTAAGACTGTACCATCTTGATTAGTATCAAGAGGCTAGGGAATCTCTATAACCAACGCTGATTGTATTGCTTACCGTTTAAAAAGGTGTTCTAGTCACCTTGTATTTCAAACTTAAAAGGAAGTTGTATGAATTTAGATAAAGCCAAAAAACGTATCGCAAAGCAGGTTAAAAAAGGCGACCACGGATACCCAAAAATCACGTTAGCGTATTACGGGACGACCAAAGATCTCGCAACGGAAGTCGCGGTTCAATTTATGCTGGGTGAGGGCGATGGTGTTCAAGAAGAGCGTTTTTCTTGTGAAACCGAAATCCGAGATAATGAATTAGTTCAAACGACGTTACTCAAGATAATCGAGCGAGCAAATGTTAACTCAGTGATTGAAGTTGAAGGCGTGGCTGTTCTTTAGTTTGCTTTAGCCTGGAAACGAAGCCAACACGAGAACTCAGGTGTATAATCCACATTTTTATCAAATTGGGCAGGACACATGGCGATCTCGTTTGAAACTCAAAGACTAAAAGTAGAAGAAGTCGCAGGTGAACTTATTGTTCCTGAACGTTCGGCTCTGCTTGAGCGAGTACCTGGCATTCTAATCCCGTCAGTCGTTGAAAACCTTCCACCATACTTTCATGGTATTGTGTCAGGTGAGCTGGCTGAAATTTGGCTCGACCGAATGTTGTCGGGGAGCCGCTTACTTCAAGTGAAATCCAACGATAATCAATTGATTGGTTTTCTGTTCGCTTATGTAGAAGACGAAAGTGATGCTCATATTGGCTACTTGCTTGCAGAAGAGTTCTGGGGCAAGGGTTTAGCGAGTGAGCTACTGAAGGGTTTCATCACAGAAGTCGCTAAAATGGAGTCATGGTCAACACTGATTGGCGGTGTCGATCGTTCAAACATAGCCTCTGCCAACTTACTTAAAAAGCTAGGTTTTGTTGAGCAAGCCTCTGACGAAAGTGCTGTGGTTTTCTATGAATATAAGCTTTCTCGTCTTAACTCTTAATTCTTAACTCTGAGCTCTCAGCTCTTAATTTCTAATCCCTAACTCAAGCCACATCTGCGTTATACATTCATTGCCAATGTTTACGTCAATTGATAGGGAAGAAACCTTATTACACCATTCAACTGAGAACCGAGAGCAGCGAGTCTAGTTAACGTGGGCTAATTCGGCACTCTGTGTTTCATTAGCGACTTTCCAATCGCCCCCTAAGGCTTTATAGAAAACAGGCTTTGTATCCACATTAGACCATACTGGTTTAGCGACCTCGACCATCTACCATTACGATGATTGTTTTAGAGATGATGCTGAGATCAGCGGCAATCCAAGACTTAACCGAACATAGGCTTAGTGCATAACTGTGGTCAAAACCTACTTTACGACGTACATCATCAATACAGGTGTCGTAACCTTGATTTACTTGTGCAAGCCCTGTAATACCAGGCATTACACCGTATGTACGGTCAGCAAAGTAAGGAATTTCGTTCTCTAGTTTGGTGTAAAAAGTAGGGCGTTCAGGGCGTGGGCCAATTAGAGACATTTCACCTTTCAGTACATTGATCAGTTGTGGCAGTTCATCAAGACGTGTCTTTCTCAAAAAGCGGCCAACAGGCGTGATTCGCGGGTCATTCGCGGTAGCCCAAACTGCACCAGAGCGAGTTTCTGCATCCTCGTACATGCTACGGAATTTCATGATTTCAAAGATTTCCATTTTCTCTGGTGTCGATTTACCAACGCGCAGTTGACGGTAGAAAATAGGGCCACGAGAAGTGAGTGCAATCGCCATCGCAATCAACGGAAATACGGGCGCTAGCAAAATCAAAGCAATCAGTGAGCTTACAAAATCGAAAGTACGTTTAGCACGTGAGATTTTGTATTGGTATAGGTTTTGGGTAGATAGCTGTTCAATGTTAATCATAATAAGTCCTTAATGATTTGCTCGTGTCCAAGGTGAGTTTTCTAGTCCGATTAGGTAACGAATGCCACCAATGAAGTTGGCGTAGTGTCCAACTATCAAATAAGAGATTAATGAAATAGGTTTGTTTACTAGACGCTTTGGCAAGATGCAGCCAAGGACGCCAATGGTATAAACGGCAACTTGAGCCCATAACAGCGCTTCAAATACCAAGTAGTTGCTAAGTAAGATTGAGCACACTAAGCACACAATCATTAAATAGGGAGTGAGTAGGCGAAGTCCTTTTCCTGAAAAGAACGCAAACGCGATGCCTTTAAACTTCGGGCTGAACAAGGCAAATAATCGAATCGCTTGTTGCATGTTGCCCGCTGAAATACGAAGTCTTCTTTTGAAGTCTGTTTCTAGGTTCGATTCTTCTAGCTCTAATGCCACCATTTGGGTTTCGTATTCGGCGATGTAACCTTGTTTAACGATTTGCATCGGTAAGATGAAATCATCATTAATAGTGTTGAGTGGAAGCAGTTCAAACAGGTGTGTTCTAAACAAGTAGAAAGCGCCATGAGAACCCAAGCTAGAACCTAACGAAGCCTCAGACTCTTTAACCGCGGTTTGGTACTGCCAATACGTGTTTTCGCCTTCATTGCCTGTTGGACAAAGTTGATACGTTGCGTTTACCACTCCAACCTTGTCACTTTCAAAATGAGCGGCAGCTATAAGCAAAGCATCCAATGAAATAAGGGCAGAAACATCACTCATCGCCGTGATATCACTGGTTATACGTGTCACTTCTTCATTAACAACCGCGACTTTACCTCGGTTTACTTGATGGTCATGTATCTCAAAATAGACATCACTGCACATCGCTTCTTGTATGGTCATTTGTGCAATGGCGACTGTGTTATCAGTGCAACCATCGCAAGCGATAATGACTTCCAACTTCTTTTTTGGGTAATCGAGTGAAGCAAGGTTACGAATCTTGTCTGCGATCCACTGTTCTTCGTTAAATGCAGGAACAAGAACGGTGATGGTCGGCAACGTGCAATCTTGCTGTTCCTCTTTGTAGCAACGATGACTCTCTTCAACTTTGCGTGCGGGGTGGCTTTTCGCATACCAACGCAGTAACAAAGGGTAGGCTGCGTGATGATAGACAATCAACGCACCTGAAAACAAACAAAGTCCCGCAAGCAACCAATCAATCATGCGTAAGCTCCTTCTGATATATCGTTGTAAGACGAAACCATTTTGATGATGTCGAAGTTTTCGAGTACGTAACGACGAGGTGACAAAAAGCGTTCATTTTGCTTTTCTAATAGCGCACTAGCTAACCCCACAATGCTGCCGCTTTTGACGAGGGCGCCGCTGACTGGACATAAGGTTTCATCGACAGCTCCTACATTCATTGCGACGGTAGGGATGTTGCACGCCTGAGCTTCTAGTGTAGAGAGCGGCAGCCCTTCGTGGCGTGAAGGTAGGCAGAACGTATCCAACGCTCCGTAAAACGTGGTCATGTCTTCAACTAAGCCAAGAAAGATGACTCGGTCATTCAGATTCAAGCGGCTAGTCAGTTGCTCTAGTTGATTGCGTTTAGTACCGCCGCCAGCCAATGCGACAACCATGTTTGCAGGTAAAAGAGTCAGTGCTTTAATAAGTTGGTCTTGGCCTTTGACATGTTCTAGTCGACCTGCACAACCGATGATGTGTTTGTCTGTCGGCAGGTTTAGTTTTGCTCTCGCGTGTTCTTTCGACATCGGCTTAAACTTCTCACAATCAACACCATTTTTGATGGTAATGATGTTCTCATAAGAAAAAGCAGTGCGTAGTTGGTTATAAACACGTGTCGCGTCGGCAACTAACGTTGGTTGAGCAGCTTTTAAAGCAAGCGCTTGTAATCGACGACGTTTGTTGTTGTTCAGATGCCAAGCGTCATGTTCGGTATGGATTCGAGTTGGAACCCCGGTTACGCGAGCGGCATAACCAGCGTATAACAGTGGGCCAATATGATGGGTATGAACCACATCAGGGTGAATCGCGTTGAAGGCTTTAATTAGCTTAATAATGATATTGAATTGTACGCCTGGTGCTTTATCCAAAAAGACGATTTGCTTTTTGTATGGCTCTAGCTTCGGCCAGTTGTTTATAGACTCTTGTTTAGTACCCTCTAAACTGACAATCAACACTTGGTCTGTTGGTTTAGCAAGGCGCAGCAAATCCAGAGTTAGGGTTTCTAATCCACCCGGTGCAAGGTGCTGAACAACGTGTATGATCTTTTTGCCATGCTTCGTTAAATGCGTATTCATAGTTTGGACCCTGCCTTTATAATTGTTGTTTCGCCTTTCTGACGTTTCTCTTGAAGTAACTTCTTTAAAACGTTTAACTACACAAGGAGATTGCAGAAGTTGTGCCAACTAAATAATCTTTATTTTTCAGTTGCTTATGTTATTCAATTCCAGTGCGGTTTTCATTTCTCAAAATGGGAATCAAAACAAAATACGATTGAATGGCAGGTTGAATCATAGGGCTTGGGTAAATCGAGAGTAGCATTAGAACTTGGGGCTTTAAACAAACAAAACGCCAACCGAGTGTTGGCGTTTTGCTCTAGGATGCACGAAGCTTGGAAACTAGAAAACTAGAAAACTAGAAAACTAGAAAGCTAGAAAGCACGAAGCTAGGAAATTAGAAAGCTGTGAATCTAGCAAGTCAAAAATGGCTTTGAGGCTGACTAGCTCATTTTAGGGATCACCGTTATCACAGGGACACCCAAGATATCTTCGATTTCGTCTTTGCGTTTGATTGAAGAATCAAACAGTTCAAACAATACCGCTAAACCAATACCCAGTCCGATACCTGCAACGAATCCAGCCAGAATAAAAACAAAAGTCGGCATGTTAGATTTGACACTCGGTGTGAAAGGCAAATCGATAATCTTCACACGTTTGTTTTGCTCGAATACACCAAGCGAACCCGTTAGTTGAGCCATTTCATAACGCTCTGTCAGTTCATCATATAGTTGACGTTTGATTTCAACTTGACGTTTAAGGCGGTACATCTCTTTTGCATTTTCGCCGAAGTTATTGGCCTTGTGTTCTAATTCGAAAATCATAGTTCGAAGGCTTTTGGTCTCTTCAGTTAAAGACTCAAAGCGAGCACGAACCAGCTGTAGGCTGTGTAATTGAGTGACCAGAAGAGGTTGGGTATCAGAAAGTTTGTTCAGTGTCGTACTACTTGCGATGTCCCAAAGCTGGTCGCTGTTCATCGTTGGCTGGGTTACCTCGAGCAAACTCTTACGTTCATTCTCTAGTCTGTCTAGCTCACGCACTTTAGCTTGCACAGCACTGTGCTTGTCCGTGTATTTAGCTTGTAACAAGGTAAGGTCGCTACGAATGTCGATGATCTGGTCTTCTAATTTACCGATCACAGGGTTGGTTCTTGAAAGTTGTTGGTCGATTGACCCTAAACTTTTTTCGACACCCGATAACTCGGCCTCTTTTTCTGCCAGTGTTTGTTTGAGTGAAGCTAAGCGATTCAAACTTTGGCTCTGTACCTCAGGCGTCGAATGAACATTCTCATTCATGTATGCAGCTAGCGCTTCTTCTGCTTCTGCAAGCTCTGCGCTACGTTTGTCGATATGGATTTTCAAGAAGTTACTTGAATCTTCAATCGATGAACGTTCCGGTGCGAGTAACTGTTCAATGAAATGTTCACTTACCGAGCGCAGCGTCGCTTCCATTCCATTTGGTGTGTTCGACGTTAGACTTATCTTTAGAAAATCTTTTCCAAGCTGAGTCACCGTTAGACGTTGAGACAGGTCAGTAATGATCTCTTGTTTCTCAATTTCAGGCATATCTGGCGTGGTTAATTGCAGTTCATCAGCGACCGAGTAAAGCACATGTCGACTGTGAAGCAGTGTTCTCAATGCGTTAAGTCGATCTTTGAGCATCGTCGAAACGGCAATGTCTTCCAAGAATGGATTCATCTTGGCCGTTTCTTGAATCAACATACTGGTATGCGCGTCATATTTAGTTGGAGCCAACTTGCTCACACCAAAGCCTACAAAGGGCAAAATAAGCATTGGCAGAACGATAACGTAGCGTTGGCGCCACATCGCATTGATGATGACTAATAACCGCAATTTCAGATTATTCATAATAGCTCCAACATCCAATGTACGAAGTTACCACGGTTCTGCCAGCTCTCTTGTTCGACGACAGAGATAGGTGAGTTGCTTAGCTCGCGTGCATGATCAAGCGCCCAAATCATTTGGTTGGCACTGCCAACCGTGGTTACGTGCCCTTGATATGGAACCAAAGCAGGGAACGGTGTTGTGATAATGGGTGTGCCCGCCGCAAGGTATTCCATTAGTTTGAGTGGGCTACACGCTCGGATCTGCTCGTTATCAACAAACGGCAACAAGCTCACATCCCAGTGTTGAGAATAGCTTGGTAGCGTGTGGTGTGGACGAGGGCCAAGGTAATGTACGTTACTCAACTTAGGCAGCATGAGCGTATCAAGCTCGTTTGGACCTATGAAAACAAAGTCCCATTCCGGCATCGCATTCGCAACATGATCAATCATTTCATAATCAAGCCACTTAGAAAGGCTGCCATAAAAACCAGCAATAGGGCGGTGGTTGCTTGGTAAATCTTTTGCTCTTGGTGCGGGTGTTGAAAATAGGTCTACGTCGACACCATGTGGTAGCAAGTGCGCTTTATGCTTTGGAAATTTACCCATCAATTTTTTGCTAGCCGCGAATATAAGCGTTGATTTTTCGATTAGCTCTGATTCGTGCTGTGCAACGGTGTCATGATCAACACCAGCCAGCGCGCTAAAATCATCACCGCAGTAATAGACCACAGATGACTCGCCTAAGTGTCCGCACAAATCAACAGCGGTCGGAAGAGAAGTCCATAGGATAGGCGCGTTAAGATTAAGCTCTGCAATAACCGGTTTTAGTTGGTGCAACATCATTTGCTGAGCCAACTTTCTAGAAAATTTAGAAGCAGGCGCAGGGATTGTCTTTAAGTTAACGATAGTAATGTTGTCGTGTCCCTCAGAGTCGAGCATGTTTTGAGTTACGGCCTTGGTTTTACCAAACAACTTGTTGAACGCTCGGTTTGCATCTTTAGCGGAAAGCTTCGGTTGTCTTAAGCCAATTGAGTTGACCCATAAGACTTTGTGCTGCTTAGCAAGGTGACGAACTAAATGTTGAGTCGATGAAGGTAGGCCACCAAAGTCTTCACCAAATACGATTAAATCACGCATGGTCACCTCCATGAGTCTCTAACGAATCGAACATATCGGATTCTGTCACTTCAACGGGTTTGATGTGACCGACAACTCGAGCTGGGTTGCCACCTGCGATTGCGAAGGCAGGAATATTCTTTGTTACTACGCTGCCTGCGGCTATTACGGCACCTTCGCCGATGGTTACGCCACCTTTGACCGTCACATTCGTGCCCAACCAAACATCGGGTTCAAGAATGATGTCACCGATTTGCTGAGGGTCGTCACCTTCACCTAGCGCTCGGCGTTTTGCATCAAGCGGGTGTCCAGAGTATCCAAATAGAAAAGCGCCGCCAGCGATGCGTACGTTGTCAGAGATAACCACTTTACCTCCAACAGCGATAGTCGACTGCCAACCAATGTCGACGTTATTGCCAATCGACAATAGTGGGTGTTCCAAGCCTTCAAGTTGTTGAGTACAACCAGAGAATGTCGTGTGGCCAGAGATACGGCAGTTGTCGCCAATCGTAATTTGCACCGGACCGCTGACGAAAGGCAGTCCACCATACAAATACAGGCGTTTGCCACATTGAGCCACACGACCTTTGAAAGCCGGAGTCCAGTAGAAGAATCGCGTAAAGCCAGAAACCAGATTCACCACTAGCTTGTGCGCTTGATATAGACAGCGATTAAATAGTTTAGGGGTAGGTAGCTCTGCGCTTCTGATGTTTTTCAAAATGAAAAACACATTTCTAATTCGAGAATTAGGATGAAACTTAAGCCAATGTTTGAATTGATGTATAGATACTGACGTCATAATGAAAATCCTCTTTTTTGTTATATAGAAGTACTTTCATATATTGTGCCATCTAATAAATATAATATTTTCAATAGGTTAAAATGTGTCTTTTAGGTTTTCTCATTTTGACAGGCAGTTTGAGATACATTTGAGACGCAAACTGTGAGTGCTGCGAGGATATAAATCGGCCAGTTGAAGCCTTGAGTCAAAAATGTACCCGACACGATTGTTCCAATCAGACCTGCATAGATCGCATAGGCGACCGCATTGAGTTCGGGGGCGATTTCTGTGGCCGAGTTTTTTAACCTCGTTAGCGTAGAGCGAGAGGTTTTGATCAAAGAAACGATAAGGCAGACAAAAATGATCAGACCAATAAAGCCTGTTTCTGCCAACACACCAAACCAGGTACTGTGAACGGCGTGATTCAGTCCGTCCCAATGCGAACTGTAAAAGAAGTAGTTCGAGAAGAAGTTGTTCAACCCTACGCCGGTCAGTGGATTCTCAACTGCCATCTTTATTGCTGCTTCCCAAGCATAGATTCGACCCATTGCAGATTCATCGATACCTTGTTCAGCGGCACCACCAGAAGATCTGTCTGAGATACCAGCAACTAAATAGAGCACCACGGCCGCGACAGTTCCCACTGAGATTAAGAGAACTTTAGAGCGCACTAGCTTCCACGCAAAAATACCAATCACCGCAATACAACCCAGTAATCCGCCACGGCTTTGAGTGGCAATAATGGCGGCGAGCAGTAACAGACAAACTAAGGCACTGATTAAACGTTTGGATCGTGAGATGCCAGTCGTGGTGGCTTGGCTTATTGTAAAGGCGAGTGGGAACATCAGTACCAGTGCTAGGTCGTTCGGGTCACCTAACATAGAGCCAAAATCGCGGCCAATAGTCACGCGTGAGCCCTCGACAAGCCCAATACCATTTACTGAGTTGTACACGGCAATAGAGCTGACTAAAGCGCCAGCGTAGATAATCGTCATCGCGGTTTTTGCGAGATTTTCCGTGGTGTTTACTAGCCAAGCAATCGCAAGCGTCATCACTATAATTTTCCAATAAACGCCCTTGAATTCTGCTAGTGCTATTGGCCTGTTGGACGCGAAGATAATACCAATGAAAACCAATACCCAAAATATGGCGAGCCAATTTAAACAAGGGTGCCAGAAGATTTTAAGTTCTTTACTGATTAATGCATGCCATAGAAGAGCCGACAGAGCGCCTAATGAAAGCATCAGCGGTATTTTTAGCGAATAGAGCTGAGGTATAGCTTCGTGAATTCGGAAAAATGAAAAGACAACGAACAATAGAACTAACCAGAATGTTTTGTTTAACACGAATAACCCGGCCAATGGCACAAGAGCGAGCGCCACAATGACAGCAGGGTGAGGCACAAAGTACCAAACAACACCAAGCCCAACACACAAGGTGCTGATCGTGATGATGACTGGCAATCTATTGGCTTCAGGGTTGACCATTGTGACCTCTATTGGCAAATAAACTCTTTAGGACTCGGCTCGCAATCTTTTTAGACGTAGTTACGCCTGATGTTAAAGATTGCAAAGTGAGTGCCAGTTATGCATTTTGTTTAACTTACTGATTTAATGTTGGATTATTAAGTGAGGGCGTAGCCTTGAGGTGAGTTTTGTCATTTTGAGAATCAGTATAAAACTGACTAAAGTACTTAAATCATCAAGCCCAAATAACCAGTTATCGACTAAGGCTAGAATTAACGGTCGAGTTGATAGATTTCCAACAACTGCGGGACAACGGTTTGTGGAGAGTATTGGTTTTTCACGGTTTCTATCGCGTGACTCTTGAGAGAGTCACGCTGCTCGTTCGTCAATGACATCCACAAAGATAAAAACTGTTCTAGCTCAGCTTCTGAATTTGCAAGGTAGCCGTTAACTTGATGCTCGATGAGTTGAGGCAAGTTACCAACTGAGGTGGCGAGAACGGGAATGCCACGAATCATGGCTTCTAATGCCGCCATAGGTAAGCCTTCAAAGCGAGAAGGGATGATTAACAGATCGATTTGGCTCCAGACGTCGTCCATATTGGTCTGATGCCCATGAAAGGTCACATTATCAGGCTGCGATTTAACTAAGATGTCCATTTCTGGCCCGTCACCAAAAAGCTCAAACCGAACATCAGGAAACTGTTTGGCTAATGCAACAAATCGATCAGGCGCTTTTTCATGGCTCAATCGCCCCACAAAACCAACATGGAATGGGCTTGATGAAGGGGAGCTTGTTAACCCGGTTGGCATTTTAACAAAGTTATTCAATTGATGGGTTTGACTCGGCACTTTCGCTTTAATCTTTTCACTGACCACGAGCGACTGATCAGAAAGAAAACTGCTGTAACGGTCGAGCCAATCATAAAGCCATACTTTGCCTGTTGGGGTTTCACCTGCGTGATAAGTGGTGATTTGCTTTGTGTTGTTGAAACGAGGCGGAAGCTTGATTAACTTGCTGACCAAACTGGCTTTGTAACCATGAGCATGGATAAGCCTTGGTTGATAATGTTGAACTGCACGTTTCAGCTGTGTCGCGCTATTGCCATTTGAATCTACAGAACATGAGGCTAAATCGGAGAGGTAACTAAAAGGGATGTTTAGCGCATTCAACTTTTCAACGATGATCGCTTCAGGATTAAACTTAGTCAAAAGAACGATACGAACAGCCTCTGAATACTGAGCGCTTTCCGATATCAGGCCTTGTGCTAATTCTAAAACATGCGTTTCTATGCCTCCAAAAGTTTGGCTGTCGATCAACAGCCAAATCTCATGAAGGTTTATGTCGAGTACACCTTGGTTAGGCTTGATTGTACTCATCTTCCGATTCCCAAGCCTGTTTCTTACGATAAACAGTAGAAGGGCTAAGTTCTAACAGCACAGCAGCGTTTAACACATTCCCATCGCAATGATTGATGGCATGTTGAATGGCTTCACGTTCTATTTGCCACATTGGACGAATAGCACCTTCGCTTGTGGTAAATGCAGGCGTCATCGGCTCATTGTGAGCTTGAGCAACTGACGATTGTTCCAACTCTTCCGGAGTAATCGGTGGCAACTTAGCTTCTGGTGCTTCAACAACTGCAGGTTGAGGCGCAGTTACTCGAATTGGTGTCACTGATTTAGATGATGGAGCGGCATCTACTTTATTAATCGGAGGCGGTAACATGTCTTTAGTCACGCTCGTTTCATTGTTCAACACCACTATGTTACGGATGATGTTTTGCAACTGACGCACATTGCCTGGCCACGCATAACGTTTAAGTAGATTCTGCGTTTCTTTGTCTATTGATTTAAACTTCTTCTTGTCTTGCTTCGCGTACAGCTTCAAGAAATGATTGCAAAGAGTGACAATGTCACTCCCTCGCTCGCGAAGCGGTGGCATTTCGATAGGCACAACGTGAACACGATAGTAAAGGTCTTCTCTAAAACGTCCTTCTTCTACTTCAACCAGTGGATCGCGGTTGGTCGCACAGATAATTCTGACATCCACTTTAATCTCGCGGTTGCCACCGAGTGGAGTAAACGTACCAGTTTGCAAAAATCTGAGGAGCTTCTTCTGCATCTCCAGTTCCATTTCACAAAGCTCATCGAGAAATAGGGTACCGCCATGCGCTTGCATTGCTGCACCTTTCCGGTCGGTTGTCGCACCGGTAAACGCACCTTTAACGTGACCGAAGATTTCACTCTCCATTAGGTCTCGAGGGATAGCGCCGCAGTTAATGGCCACGAAGGGTTTACCATTACGCTGACTCTCTTGGTGAATCGCTTCCGCACACACTTCTTTACCTGTACCACTTTCGCCGTTAATAAACACGCTGGCAGTGGTTGGTGCTACCGAATCAATGATCTTGTAAACCGCCTGCATGGGTAGGCAAGAGCCAATGAAATTATGAAAACGATCACGATCGAATTTGCTTTGCATGTTATCGACGAGGTTTTCGAGTTTCGCTCTTTTTAGATGCAAGCTAACAGAGGTCTTGAGTCGATCGGCTTGAATGGGTTTCTCTAAGAAGTCTTCTGCACCGCGTTGGATAAGGTCTACCGCGATGTTTACTGAACCATGCGCTGTCGCGATGATGACAGCGGTCGGTATTTCGTTAGCAGTAATCCAATCTAAGACTTCTTCGCCTGGCATGTCAGGAAGCTTAAGGTCGAGAATCACAAGCTGTGGAGAGTGCCTTTCAATGAAGGTCTTAGCTTCCGCGCCGGTTTCGACGTGGAAAATATCATAGGGCTCGTCTTTTACGTACTGCTTGTAGAGTACGGCGAGTGAGGTGGAGTCTTCAACTAACAATACCTTAGGGCGCATTGTGTATTCCTTTTGAAACTTTATCCTAACCAATCAATAACATAGTGATATGCAACCATCAATACGAGTCTTGTGTATTTGTTATCTACCACATGCAATCTTTTAAGAAGCGGCCTGTATAACTTCTCGCATTGCTGTTCATGATGGAGCCCATCTTATGGCGACTATATTAATAACGACTGTTTTGAGTTTTTAATCTGATACCGATAATGAACATGCAAAGCTAGCTGAAGCCTGCCTCTTTCCTTTCAAGCAAGGCTTTTATTGAACGCTCTGCGAGCTCTAGTAATTCATCAACTTGTCGAAATGCCGCATCATGACTCTGTTCTAAACATAGCTTTTCTAAAGCTCGAGCTAATTCACCCAAAGGGCGATTACCTAACGAAAGCGCTGTGCTGCCGAGAGTGTGGACCTCGAACTCAAGTGTTTGAGCGTCTTTCTGCGTGACAGCCTCTTTTATGGCGACCAAGCGTGTTTGTGATTCTTCGACATAATGGTCGATCAAGATAGGGATAATGTCCGCACTCGTATCGCGAATCATTTGCTCCAGAACGCTTTCATCGACAAGCTCGCTCACTTGTTGTGAGTTTAGATTTGTAGCTGCGTCTGACGCTAAAGTAGAATTCATCAAACTAAGTCCTTTTATTGAGCTTAATATCTGTTAATACTATTAAGTTTTAGTCATTTTCTAGAATAATTTCAACTGGTTGCCGTACAAATAGAGCATTTAATTGGCATCTCACTCATCTTGCCATTGGGTTTGTGACAAACCTAACGGACTGATTTTATTTTGTTTTCTCTTATGAAATATAAACTTAGGTGCCTATAAAGTATCCGCCCCATGAACCC
>NZ_JBFRVF010000071.1:0-13091 GCF_041475025.1 Vibrio sp. 10N.222.49.C12
AACCTCCCTCGGTAATCACATGCCCCGTCAGCGCACTTCTGTCGAGTAGACGACACTTGTTACCAAGTGCCGCCCCTCTAAGAACCGTACGTGCAACTTTCACTGCATACGGCTCAAGCCTCCACTAAGGCATCATTGATACCCAGCAACTTATAACGCAGTCGGGACAGGCTCTTTCCAAGAGTTACGAGCTAGCCTTTTAGATTTTCTCTTCACCAAATATTCTTGGTATTGAGGGTCAAAAGGGGTCGCTGCATTCCTGATTTTTACGTGTCGCTCGATGGGCACTTTAGCTATTTGGAACAGATTGAAGTGACAGTCCATGTCCATGATTTTCTGCCAACCGTGAAATTGCCACTGGCCTTTACGATTGAGAAAATACTTATGAACAACCCAGTCTTTGGACTTGGTTGGATGACGTCTAACTGCCCAGTGCCATAACGCTTGGAATAGTTTGTGGCCGACATACCCGAATACTTGTTTAGCAACACAGTGGCGATAGTAATTCGCCCACCCTCTAAGTTTCGGATTTATCAACTTGATAAGATCGTTAACAGGGATGGTTGCGTGCTTTTTAATAAGTTTACGTAGATTTCTAAGGAATAACAGCGTGTTAGATTTGCTCGGTTTAATGAGCAATTTCCCTTTGTACTTCCTGTGATTGAAACCCAGAAAGTCAAAGCCATCATCAATATGAGTGACCTTCGTTTTCTCTTCGGAGAGGGTTAACCCTCTTTCTGCCAGAAAGTCAGCAATCAACGGTTTGATATCGTTCACTAGCACTTCCTTTGAAGAGCAGGTGACCACGAAATCATCCGCATAACCAATAAAGTTGGCCCTAGCACCCATTTTCAGAGCTGTAGATTTTATTTGTTGCTCTATTCCCGCGAGAGTCATTAGCATCAAGGTTGGAGATATTATTCCACCTTGAGGTGTACCCTCATCGGTATCATAGAACAGACCCTTATCCACATAGCCAGACTGTAACCATTGCTCTAACATACGTTTATCTACCGTGATATTGTCCATAAGCCATTGATGCCCGATTTTGTCGAAGCAAGCCTTAATATCTCCCTCAAGAACCCATTTCGCTGATCGCTTTAGAGCCAAACATTTGAAACACTGACTGACGGCGTCAGCCGTACTGCGATTTGGCCTAAACCCATAGCTATTGAGGTCGGCAAGCGTTTCGGACACTGGTTCTAATGCTAGAAGGTGGAGGGCTTGTTGCGCTCTATCAATCATGCATGGAATACCCAATGGCCTGAGCTTACCGTTCTTTTTGGGGATGTAGATACGTTTGAGTGGTTTTGCAGAGTAAGCCTTGCGGCTCAGTTGATTGACTGCTTTCATACGGCGTACATCTGTGTTCCAGGTGACACCGTCTATTCCAGACGTTTTACTGCCTTTATTCTGAGAGACTCGCTTAACCGCAAGAAGCTTGGCTGAGCGAGAATGAGTCAAGAGCCACTGTAAGGACTTCACCTTACCGTATTTCTTTTCTCTCGTTGCTTTTGCGATACGCATTTGAAGCTTCAATACGTGTGCTTCAACGGATTTCCAGTCGATGGACTGCCATTGAGCGCCGTCAGAAGATGCACTAATCTCTTTCGAGATCACCATTTGCTTTTCTCCTTGAATAAAGTTCTTCAAATTCTCTCGCAATGGGAGACCAGTCGGAAGTGGGCTCACTTTCGTGATCAGACATAAGTCTGTATCTGCATCATTACAATGCAGCTTTCGCTTTTTCCGACCTCCTATACCTGCATCACTATCGGCCACAAAGGCTTTCCCAAAGGGAGTGATACAGGCTTACCCTGTTCCGTATGTTACGTAAAATGTCAGCTTAGATGCCCACTATAGTGCGGAGAGTACGGCGACCACGAAAAAGTACTGTCCAACCTCTTTCCAACTCTCATTGCCTTTTGGCCACAGCGTATTAACCACTTCCGCTGCTTCATCATATAACGCACCTTGAATGGATTCACATACGTTCATCATACTGACTACCTAGCACTTACCCGAATTGTGGTTTTCAGGAGGAACGTCCTCTCACGATTCTTTTCCCACTCAGCCCAACGGCCAAGTTTCGTTACATTGTCCGAGCCGCTGCTTTATTCAGGCTCGTAGGTTCATCTGGTGATACAGATGGTTCACTCGTTAAGCGGTGAACAACGCTTCATACGACCTCAGGTCGCACGAACAATTCTGTGTCAGTGACTTTGCTAAATTAGCATTCAAGAATTACCCTAGATATTGCGAGCCTCCACTGCAGTGGCGGAGCGACAACTCAGCTGAGAAAGGAGTGGAGAATCTTAAATGCTCTTGCAGGGGCGGTCGAAATTAGGTTTATCCACCGAAAAGCAAAAATAACATCCTGATCTGCTCACGTTATGATTGCGTAGTTTCATGGCTACCAAATGAAACAACATTTACATAAAGTGAAAGACCACGCTATTTGTCGTTTCTCCAGATTTGATAACCACTTTCTCGGGTCGCTTTCCCCAGCAAGTGTGCTGCTACCGGAGCGGTAATGAAGATAAACAACATTGTGCCAATCACTCGTGAAATCACCGTGATTTCTGGCATGGCCACCGCCACCGCTAATAACAATGATGCTAAGCCCACCGTACCCGCTTTAGTCGCGGCGTGCATTCGTGTGTAGAGATCGGGCATTCGTAAGATCCCAAGACTTGCGATGAGCGTAAATAAGGTTCCAAGACAAAGTAAAATCCCAACGATAGTGTCCATTACACCTCTCCTTTTCTTTTAAAGATAAGCCTGGCAAACGCGATGGTTCCTAGGAAGGCCACTAGACCGAGTGTAATAGCAATATCCAACAAGGGTTGCTGCCCGCTATCTAGGGTATAAACAGCAATAAAGCCCACCGTCACGAATGAAATCAGATCAAGCGCGACCACTCTATCGGCAAAGGTTGGACCGAGCACCAAGCGAATGAATGCCATCAAGATACTGAGCAGTAGTCCGATATAAGCGAACGTGATGCTCATCTGTAACCAGCTACCGATTTCTAATCCATCAGTCACGCGTCACCTCCAAAATCCGTTTTTCTAAACCGTCTTTGATTTCTCGAATAACCTTTTCGTGATCGGGTGCAAACATCGCGTGCACAACCATGTGCTTCTTATCTGGTGTAACATCTAAACTCAAGCTTCCCGGAGTAAGAGAAACCATGTTTGCGAGTAAAGAGATCTCTAAATCTGACTCAACATCTAACGGGACATACACGATATCTGGATCACTCAAATGGGTTGGCGTGACCACATCCCAGACGACTCTGGCTACCGAGATCACCATCTCGTAACAGAAGAAAAGAAACAGGCCAACAAAAGCACGGAAGCGTCGGAAGTAACTGTTTTTCAAACCAAACGGTTGACTGAGTCGCAACGCCAAAAAGCCAACCACAAAACCAAGAATGAAGTTCGTGCCTGTATAGTTGCCGTTTAGCAACATCCACGCTAAGGCAAGAAACAAGTTCAAAAATAGATAAATCATTGGCTCCCTCCCGATGAATTCAATGCTACGTGTTCAGCTATTTCGCTGTCACCTATTGCACTGTCAGCCAATGCACTCTCTCCAAGAGCCGCTTTTACGTAGGCTTGGGGCTCAATCAACTGTTCTGCTGCCTGCACTGAAAATTGGTAAAACGGCTCGGCTGCCAAACCAATAATCAGACTTAACGTGGTCAACGTGGCTATTGGCACACAATACAATCCTTTTGTGTACTTGTTCATTGGCTGAGTTTTGAGTGTTTGCTGAGGCTTTTTCCAAAACACCTCGTTCCAGATCTTGGTCATCGAGAACACCGTTAACAGACCCACTAAGAGCGCGGCCCCTGCAAGCCAATACAACTCGGTTTGCAAACTAGATTTGATGACAAGGAACTTGCCCCAGAAACCCGACAGAGGTGGAAACCCCGCTAAAGAGAATGCAGGAATGAGAAACAAGAAAGCTAGCCAAGGCATGGCTTTGTAGACTCCGCCTAATTGCCCAAGTTTGCCCGAGCCATAGTTACGCTCGATAAAGCCGCCAATCAGGAACAAATTTGCTTTCACAATGATGTGGTGCACGATGTAGAAAATCGCACCCGCAATGGCGAGCGGCGTGTAGATCGCCAATCCCATGATCATATAACCGATCTGGCTGATGATATGGAAAGAGAGAATTTTTTTAATGTCGTATTGGCTCGCGGCCCCCAATACACCAGTTAACATCGTAAGCCCCGCCACCCACATCAGAGTTGGCTGCCAACCACTTTCTGATAGCGGAAAAATCAAAGTGAACACACGAATCAGCGCATACACTCCAACCTTGGTCAGCAACGCAGCAAACAGTGCGACAACGGCGCTTGGCAATGTATGGTAAGAAGCAGGTAGCCAAGCAAAAACGGGAAACAACGCCGCTTTTATCGCAAACGCGAATAGGAACAGTGCCGCGAGCAAAGTTTTGGTGTCAGACGGAATCAGTGCGGCTTTGGCGTGTAAATCCGCGAGGTTCAAAGTCCCTGTTGCACCGTAGAGTAAGCCAATCGCGAGCAAGAAGACCAAGGTCGATATTAGATTGAGCATCACGTACTTCACTGCTCCATCCACTTGTTGCTTTGATCCATCTAAGATCATCAAACCAAACGATGCTATCAACATCACCTCGAACCACACATAGAGGTTGAAAATATCTCCGGTAAGAAACGCACCATACACGCCGGCCAACAAGATATGCATCAGTGCATGAAATGTGCCGTAAGATGCCTTTTCTTGCAGATCGCCCATGGCGTAGAACACGCTCACTACACCAATAATGGCCGTCACCATCACCATGGCGACGGCAAGATAATCCGCCACAAAAACAATGCCAAATGGTGCCGCCCACTGACCAAACGCCACTGCTTGCGGACCGCCGTTGATGACATCGTGCGTCAACAATGCTGCAATCACCAAAGTCGCCAATGCGCTTGTGCCACTTATCGCATCCGCCAGCGCGTTGTTACGCTTCGCGCAGAAGATGGCGACAGCGGTAAGAAGCGAAATCACTGCGGGTAACGTCAACCAAATCGTCGTCATTCATCCTCCTCAGAACGTCGCATCGCATCAACATCGGCCGAGCCCGCTTCTGAATATGCACGGTAAAACAGCATCAACGCGAACACCAACAAGCCAAAACCAATCACAATGGCAGTCAGAATTAAAGCTTGAGGAAGCGGGTTTGCCGCACCTTCCGGTGGTAATTGTGAATTCGCATCAATCAAAGGCGGTAGTCCGGGCGTTAAACGTCCGGCAGTGAAAATCGCGATGTTCACGGCACTACTCAATAAGATCAAACCGAATAATAGACGCAAGATGTGTCGCTCAAGCATAAGATAGACACCAGCCGCGACAAACACACCGACCACGAGACTCCATAGTATTTCCATCAATCCAACTCCTCATTCACACGTAACAACATCCCCATCACGCCACCAATGATGGCGAGGTAAATACCGACGTCGAATATCAGCGGTGTGCCGAGCGGTAGAATATCTTTCCACCACAAACCGGTTAAGAACGGCAAATTGAAAGCAAAGCTCATCAGGCCAGCCACGAAGCTTAAGAAAATACCAAATAGAGCAATGCTAAATGGCGCGAAATACAAACGATCCCGAACGTACTTTGGCGACTCTGCAAACATCAGTAACGCAAAACCAATTACAGCAATCAGCGCACCGATGAAACCACCACCCGGCTCGTTATGTCCACGCAACAATAAGTAAAGTGAAAACACCAACATCAGCGCTGCAACGATGTGTGCAGTAGTGGCAAAAATAAGGGAATGGATACGATTACGTTTGTGATAGTGCGTTTTCAACAAACTCACGGCAGCGATACCAGCCATCACGACCACGATTACCTCACCCAACGTATCGAAGGCTCGAAAATCAACCAAAATCACGTTGACGATGTTGCGTCCATGTCCGCCGGGAACACTGTTTTCTGCGAAGAAATCAGCCAGAGTGGCATCTAAAGGTTGGGCGGTGATATTGATCAACAACGCCGTTACCGAGATACCAATCACACCAGCTATCGCCGCGTGCAGCAACTTTCGGCGAATAGGATGTTGCGGCACCGTCATTAAGCCCGGAATGTGACGTATCAACAGCACCACAAATACAACCATCAAGGTTTCAACCAGCAATAAAGTTTTCGCGACATCTGGCGCGCTGTAAATCATAAAGACTAAAGTGGTCATAAAGCCCACAACACCAAGCGCAGATACCGCCAACAAACGAGACTTGGTAAAGGTACAGACTAAGGCAGCAGCGATAAGTAGCAGTGCAATGCTTACCTCGTAGAAATTAATGTCCGTTAATGCAGCAAATCGAGCTCGTGGGATCACTAACGGACTGCTTAACAGTAATCCAGCGAGAACAATATAGAACAGCAACACGTAATAACTTAAGCGCTTTTGCTGTAATAACTGCGTTTGCCATTTAGCTAACCGCATCATGCCTGCCATAATTTTGTCGAAAACGGATTCGGCTGTTGGCACCACGGCCCCTTCACGTTGTCCGCCCACCAACAGCCTTGGGTAGACTCGATATAAAACAAAGCCGAGTAACAAAGTCAATACACTCAGCACCAACGGCAAATTCACGCCTTGCCAAAGCTTGGCTGCTTGTGGTGCTGAGTCAGGCAAGCTCGACGAAACCCCCGGAATAACCACATTGTTGTTGATCCAATCTAAACCAAGCACCGGCGCAAGCACACTGGCAATGGCAAGCAACATTGCTGGCAGCCATAACCCTTTACTGGATTCCACTTTCTTGGCTGGCGTTGGATTACCTTCATAAGTCGCGAAGAAAGGTTTCACGATCAGCGCCAACGCCAACGCCACCATAATGACGTTAACCACAAGGAAGATAACGGTAAGGATGACGCTCACCTCCAGACCGGATTTGTACATGTACTCTTTGCTCAAGAACCCGAGTAATGGTGGCACGCCCGATTTCGACAGAGCAGCGATGATTGCGGCTACGAGGCTGAGTATTAACGCTGTTTTCAAACCATACAACATTCGAATGTCACGCGTTCCCGTTGCCTTATCGATATTACCCACCACCATGAACAGCGCGGCTTTGTAGAACGAGTGAGCCAAGACAAACAGCAGCGCGGCCATCATCGCAAGCTCAGTACCCATACCAATCAACAATACCAATTTACCTAAGGCAACATTCGTGCTGTATGCCAGCATCAACTTCAAATCAGTTTGCTTGAGCGCTAATAACGCACACCATATAGCGGTAAAGCCACCAAAAATGCCGAGCGTGTAAAACCAAATATCGTTGTGTGAATAGATAGGTGAAACACGGGCAAGCAAATACACCCCAGCCTTCACCATAGTGGCCGAGTGAAGATAAGCGCTCACTGGCGTTGGCGCTGCCATTGCATTAGGTAACCAAAAGTGGAATGGAAACTGCGCCGATTTGGTGAACGCACCGAGCAAAACCAGAACCAGCGAAGGCAGGAACCATTCATGTTGTGCAATCAGCGTACTTTGCGCGACGATGGTACTTATCTCATAGCTGCCAGCCATTTCACCCAACAGTATCAAACCTGCTAATAACGCTAAGCCACCAGCGCCAGTGACAATGAGAGATTGAAATGCGTTCTTGCGGGATTTATCTTTCTCGTGATTAAAGCCAATCAAAAGATACGACGTTATGGTGGTAAGTTCCCAAAAAACAAAAAGGAGTAGAATATTGTCGCTCGTGACAACACCTAACATCGCTAACATAAACAGCGTCAGATAGAGGTGAAAAGAGAATCGAGACGAATCCCCCTTGAGATATGCCAGTGCATAAATCTGGATCAATGCACCGATACCACTGATCAAACACGCGAACAGGAAAGATAACCCATCCAACTTGAAGCTCAGGTTTACATCTAAACTAGGAACCCAATTCGTTTGCCAACTCACGCCTCCCGGCTCATACCAACTGATGAGCAAGAAGAAAATGACCATGGGTAGAACAGGAAAAATCATGAGAATCAAAGAATGATCTTTTGAACCTGTTGTGTGTTTTTTTCCTATTACACTATTCAATATCGCCATCCATTTCGTTACGTTCACGCGTGTATGGGGACTCATAGAATCGAAGGAAAAAAGCCTTCTCCTGATACTTCATGCTTCAACCACATTGTTGATTTGGGCATCAGGAAGATAATCCGAGCAAGGCATGTGAACGGATTATCTAGTTTACGAAGGCTTTGAATAAGACCGCTAAAATTAAGTCACGATCATCCATTCCAATATAGATAGATCCCACTGGTTCAAATTATTTGCTGTCGAGAACGACATAAGAATGCATGTCACTATGGGAATTGCTCTGGTCAAATAAAAAACTCGACTCTTCATTCACTGCACTCAGTGCGTCGTAGGAGCAGTCTCCGATATCGTTTCTCGGGCATGCATAAATGTGAGAGCGCTCAAGCATTTCAGTTTGGCAAATAGGACATAGTTTCTTCATACTACCCTCCACTAAGAAGTTATTAGTCTGTCGTGTGCACGCTTACTTCAGTATTGCTATTTCCGCTTTTCGAGATCAATTTGTTACTTGATTGGAGATATAAATCCCTCTGGTTTCATTGCCACTAAGGAGCAATTAATTGATTGAAGAATATTCTCGGCAGTATTGCCAATCACATAACCAGAAATACCGGTTCGGGCTAAGGTTCCCATGACCAACACGTCAATCTCTGCCTCATCAACACACTCCGGAATTTTATCGTCCGGTTTACCATGCAGGTGATGAACAACCACCTCACCAGCAATACCTGAGTCATCAATTAATTGCTGCAAGGCTTGTTCGTGACGCGCTTTCTCTTTAGAAACCTCGACAGACAGCTGAGCCTCATCAACTTGAATCCAAACGTGATTGTCGAGGTAGTTCTCTAAATAATGTTCCCAACAAGAGATAATGTGTAATCGGCTATCACAGGTATCCGCAATCGAACGAGAGAGCTCTAACAATCGACACGATAGTGCCTGCTGCTCATCGTTGATAGCCAAGGGATCGACCGCAACCGCAATACGTCGTTTGTCTCGTGGTTTAAATATTGGTCGATGCAGCCATACTGGACAAGGACATTTACGCAATAAAGTCATGTCTATCGCTTTAAAGCCTTCCGCCCCTTCACTGAGTGGTTCAGCCTCTTTAATGATCAGGTCATTATGATTCAGCATCGCTTCTTGGATGATACAAACCGCCGGATTTTCACTGCTTTTAACTCTCAGGGGAAACGGCACCTGCTCTTCAGAAATAGCCAGGTCTTCAAGCAAATTTTTTACGCTCTGCTGAAGCGAATCATGTAAAGACTGTTCATAGCTTTGTTGATATTGAACGAGATCGGTAGGAAAGTCAGGACAGGCAATCAGGCCCGAAACTGGAACGTGATTGTTAGCCGCTATTCTAATCGCTTGACCCAGAGCGTCACTGTGGCCAGGCAGACCTTGTGTTGCAAAAAGTATGTTCTCGAATCGTCTCATACACACCTCCTTGGTTGTTCAAATAGTAGCCAATATCAACACGGCTTTGCTATAACAAACTTGTAACCATTAGTTATCAACATAAACACACAATCGAAATCAGTTGGTTACATGTAAAATAGCAATGAGTGAGTTTACAGATCAACGTGCTCAGACAGCTATATGTAACAAATTACGTCAAAATTTATCGCGAGCTAAAGCAAAAACTTATTCAGAAAGGATGTCGGCAGAAACCCAGAACAGTAGACACCACACTGATTAGAAAATGTAGGTCAAACGACTTTCCACATAATTTGATAGAAAAATGTCCTGAATTGAAGAGGGGCAAATGAGCTACAGTTTCCCCTAAATTAACAATTCAGAGATAACTAAAGGTATGGAAAGTCGCTTAACGTAGCGCCCTGTATTGATGGTGCAGACCACTGAAAAGTATACGTGACCTTCATGACAATATGCTTTTTCAAATATTTAAAAGCATGCTCTATAATGCCTCTCAATAAAAGAAACCAAACAAAGGGTTGGGCTCAACTCAATAATCATCAAGCCATTGTCATGGTGGTTATATTCCGATTAATTCCCCCAGATTTGGCTTACAAACTCTGGATGGTCAATAAACGGATTACGATTCCCTTGAAAATCATGTACCGCCTTATTTCGGTCGATTTTTTTTTGGCATACTGGATCTTCAGAATGCCAACGCTTTAGCATAGTAAGTAGCCAAGGTTCAAAAACAGTTGTATTGGTTCCATCCAGAACGGCATCAGAGCTTGTAGAGTTCCCTTCCCAATTAGCGATTTCATTTTCATAGCGTGTTGCCATGTAGAAATATGCTCTTGCAAAATCACCTTTAAACTCATCAATTGGCTCAAACACCGTACCCACATAACCAAGAGAGTTCGCTGCACTGCCTAACTTAGAACCATTGCTTGATGTGTATGTCGCGCTACTCACCTCACCAAATGGCCAATTACTACGTTTCGAGTTAACTTAGCCATCAGTGGCAATTAAATGGTGACCGTCAGAGTTCATTGGCTCGACTTTCCCACCAAACCAGCTTTTCGGGAATGAGTGCTCACGGTTGTAGCAATCACCTTCTTTGCTGTATTGACCACATTGATCCGCAACCTTAGTAAATTGGATTGAGTCTGAGCTTGAAGGTTTCTCCGAATACATATCGAGAATCGACTCATCAGTGTCATAGTATGCGTCTAGGTCAGCCTCAGACACCAACCTCCAAATAGCGGCGTAACCCTGACTGCTATGATTATCAATAATTTGATATAAGGCCATTTTTAACGCAAAGCCCACTTTTCCTTCAGCGTCTTTGTAATACTCACCTAACACTGGTGGTTCAGTTGGTGGTGCAGTTGAACCACCAATCGAAAATTCTGTACTCTGACTTGCTTGGAAATCACCACCAGATGCCACAACGGTTCCATTTACCGACAAACTGTATGAACCATTCCCCACACTGCAACACATTCCATCTCCATAAGAATCTGAGACTTCTAGGGTGTAGTTACCATCCGCTAAACACATTTCCACTTCATTGATGGTGTTATTTTTATAATCTGAACCAGAATAAAGATTTTGAGAAACTGAGTTTTTGAGAGACCAACTAGTTTCAGAACCATAGTTATCCGTAACTAGCGTGAGTGCGGCACTTGTGTCATTGCAGCTTTGTGTTGGTGGAGTCTCCGTAGGCTGAAAGTTATCTAAATACACCACTTCCGAACTATCAAAACCTGCATCATCATAAAATCGTACGCCCACAACGATATCTTTAGTGCTCGTAGCGCTGTACGAGTGAGTCAATGCTTGCCACTGATTCGTTAAACCATTATTCGAGTAACCCAAATAGCCATCAACAAAAAGGCGAGCTTTCACGTTGCCTTCCGTGTGGTAAACATCGACAGAGAAATCATAAATTTTCCCTTGTTCAACACGTATCGTTTGAAGAAAGTCGGTATTACTTTGAGTACTTGTATTCACTGTTACTTGTGCTGAGAAACTGCCATTATTTACAGGATCGGTAGAGAGCGAAAGTGCAATGCCGGAGTCAATCACACTCCAACCAGATGGTACGTTTCCTTCCCAGTATTCAAAACTTCCATTTTGCATTTGCGCATGCGCACTCGCACTCGCTGAACAAAGTAATGCAACGCCACTTAGTGTTATTATTCTATTTATCATATAACCTTCTGTTTAATTGGATAAAAACCAACTAAGCTTGGAAAGTAATCAAAAAATGAATGGAGGTATACATCACATTTATAAATGTAAGCATTATGGGTTTTATTGATATATGTGATGTAAATCAATGTGACATCGACCTGTTAAATAAAGGAATAGAAAAGGCTGAGCAGATTATCTGACTCAGCCTTTTTACTGTTTAGAGCTAGATCATTTATCGCCAGTGAGCATACCGAAGAAGATCTGTCTCGACTCTGGCGTGTTGTCTCTATGAGTTTCGTATTTTACATGCGCGTTTGCATCAACTGCTTTTGATAGCTTGATGCTCCATAGTGCTTTCATTTGATTTGGTACAATTGAATATCGGACATCGATAATACGCAGCTCGTCTGTTGGGTCCTGAGCGATATAACCATTTGAAAACCAGAGGAAACGTTCTATGTCTTTGGCTTGTTGAGAGTCCGGGTCAAGCCAAGGTAAATCCCTGCTAACATTCAGCTTCGCAATCGACTCTCCGGGATACGTGCTTACCGATGTGCCAACCCGCACTGCGTCTACATGGTAATGAGCCTCTGTTTCGTACACCACTTTCCAAACCAAGATATTCGCAAAGCTTGGTTTTGCCTCTAATCGAATCGGTGTGTGTTGCCTTTCTTGCGCTAATTGCCACCCAATCGCCTCTGCCCTGTCTCGCTGAATCATCCCTAATGTTGGATAAATTAGCGCCCAAGTAAACGCAACACGCGCTAGCCAAGGCGCTCGTTTTAACGTCGCAAACACAAGCAACACTAGAATGGGAAGCGTATAAACAGGATCGATGATTGATATGGTATTCCAAGAAAAACGCGCGTTGGTGAAAGGCCAAAGTAACTGCGTGCCATAGGTGGTACAAGCGTCTAACAGTGCATGAGTACCATAGCCCAGAGCACAAAACAGCCAACTTTGTTTGAAAGAAAGCCCACGTTTTTTTGCAATCAGCTGATGCAGAACCAAAGCGCAGATCAAACTGCCAATGGGAATAAAGAAGAGTGAATGGGTAAATTGTCGATGAAATTCCAAAGCCAACAAAGGGTCACTTTGAGACTTAATCAGTGCATCCAAATCTGGTGCTAACCCGGAGAGCAGCCCTAATACCCCAGCAACAACCAAATGTTGTTTTTTGCTGGCCGATTGTGACAAAGAAGCGCCTAACACGCCCTGCGTTAAAGGATCCATAAATCACTCATTGATAGCATTCCGTTGAATCAAACAAAATACATTTAGCTATAGCGGTGAACTGTTCATAACTAAACGGTTTTATCAATATACTCATGTACATAGCTGTATAAGCATAGACCGATAATCGAGTAGGAGGAGGC
>NZ_JBFRVF010000072.1:0-26741 GCF_041475025.1 Vibrio sp. 10N.222.49.C12
GCCTACTAGGTTAATCGATTGAAAAGCCACGTTGACTATAAGTGTTGTTGAGACAAAGCGTTAACGTAAGGCTTCCACAAATTAGCTCGTGGTGAGAGATGAGCGCTAAACAAACCCAGCTTCGGCTGGGTTTTTTATTGCCTGAAATTTGGTGAAGGTGTATTTGGAAAAGTGTAGTGCGGGTAAACAGAAGCAAAAGCGAGATTCCCTATCACGTTCGTTCCTCACTGTAGGGAATGACGGGTTAATCATAAGTTGACAAGTGTAGATGCCGTCATTCCAGAACCGAGTAGAACGAGGTATCAGGAATCTGCTTTATGAGATATCAAAGTCCGGGTGCTTGTCGAAATTAACACTGCGTGGTCATCGTGTGGAAACTTCGCTTAGGATCTCGCTTAACGTGGTTTAATAACAATGTAGGGTTATGTTGGTAATTAAGAGTTGGGTATCACTGTGGGTTATTGAGGGGTTGTTTTCAGCAAGGTGAGGAGTAGTAATCAAGGAACTTGAGCTATTTAACAGGCACAAAAAACGCCACCCTTAGGTAGCGTTTTAATTAAAGCAGATAAGTAATCGAGATTACTTAGTTACTTTAAGAACTGGAGTTTCGCCAACAGTTACAGAACCAGAAAGCTTGTTCAGCTCTTTGATTTCGTCCATGTTAGAGATAACAACTGGAGTAAGCGTAGATTTCGCTTTCTCTTCTAGAAGCGCTAGGTCGAAAGTGATGATAGTGTCACCAGCTTTAACAGATTGACCTTCTTCAGCTACACGAGTGAAGCCTTCGCCTTTAAGTTCAACAGTATCGATACCGAAGTGAACGAAAAGCTCAACACCGTCGTCAGACTCGATAGAGAATGCGTGGTTAGTTTCGAAGATCTTACCGATAGTACCGTTAACTGGAGCTACCATTTTGTCGCCAGCTGGTTTGATCGCGATGCCGTCACCAACGATTTTTTCAGCGAAAACTACATCTGGCACATCTTCGATGTTTACGATTTCACCAGAAAGAGGTGCGATGATTTCGATTGCACCAGCATCAGCGCTGTCATCAGATACAAGCTTTTTCAGTTTGTCAAACAGACCCATTGTGTCATGCTCCTAACGTTTAGTTTTATTCTGTAGAATATACTATACCAATCTAACAAATTAGACGACTATTTTTAGCCGTCTAACGTTATTAAGCGATTGGCGATTACTGAGTTTTCTCAGCGATGAACTTTTCTACGCAAGCTTCAATTTCAGCAGCTGTTGGTAGAGATAGTGCTTCGTCAGCCATAGCTTTAACTTCAGCGAAGTTAGAGTTACGGATTACTTTCTTAACTTTAGGGATAGAGATACCGCTCATAGAGAACTCATCTAGACCCATACCAAGTAGAAGTAGCGTTGCACGCTCATCACCAGCAAGCTCACCACACATACCAGTCCACTTACCTTCAGCGTGTGATGCGTCGATCACTTGCTTGATTACTGTAAGGACAGCAGGAGATAGTGGGTTGTATAGGTGAGAAATCATTTCGTTACCACGGTCTACCGCAAGAGTGTATTGCGTTAGGTCGTTAGTACCGATAGAGAAGAAAGATACTTCTTTCGCTAGGTGGTGTGCGATTGCAGCAGCTGCTGGAGTCTCAACCATTACGCCGATTTCGATTTCTTCATCGAAAGCTAGGCCTTCAGCGCGAAGTTCAACTTTGTACTCTTCGATTGCTTTTTTCAGTTCACGGATCTCTTCAACAGAAATGATCATTGGGAACATGATACGTAGTTTACCGTGTGCAGATGCACGTAAGATGCCACGTAGTTGGTCACGTAGGATTTCACGACGATCCAAGCTGATACGTACTGCACGCCAGCCTAGGAACGGGTTCATCTCTTGTGGAAGGTCCATGTATGGTAGGTCTTTGTCGCCACCGATATCCATAGTACGGATAATCACTGACTCGCCTTCCATTGCTTCTGCTACTTCTTTGTAAGCAACGTATTGCTCTTCTTCAGTAGGAAGCGCGTCACGGTCCATAAATAGGAATTCAGTACGGTACAAACCAACGCCTTCACCGCCGTTACGCAGGATACCGTCACAGTCTTTTACTGTACCGATGTTGCCGCAAACTTCTACACGGTGACCGTCTAGAGTTTCAGCATGCAAATCTTTTAGTTTTGCTAGTTCAGCCGCTTCTGCTTCAAAATCTGCTTTGATTTTCTTAGCTTCTGCTAATTCAGCTTCAGAAGGGTTGATGATGATTTTGTTGTTCATCGCGTCTAGCACAAGCATGTCGCCGTTCTTAACTTGCTTAGTGATATCGTTAGTACCAACGATAGCTGGAAGCTCAAGAGAACGTGCCATGATTGAAGTATGAGATGTACGACCGCCGATGTCACAAGCGAAACCAAGAACGTAGTCTAGGTTGATTTGTGCAGTTTCAGATGGCGTTAGGTCGTAAGCTACTAGGATAACTTCTTCACTGATGTCTGATAGAGACACAATGTTGATGCCTAGAGCATTTTTAACGAAACGAGTACCGATATCGCGGATATCAGTTGCACGTTCTTTTAGGTACTCATCATCAAGAGATTCAAGCGCACAAGCTTGCTCTTCGATCACAGTGTGGATCGCGTTGTCTGCGTGCATTTTTTCTTTCTTGATGAGTGCTAAAATCTCTTCTTCTAGCTCTTCATCTTCAAGCAGCATGATGTGGCCTTCAAAGATTGCTTCTTTTTCTTCGCCAAAAGTTTCAAGTGCTTTTTGCTTAACAACTTCAAGCTGTTGAGAAGATTTGTTACGAGCGTCAAAGAAACGCTGTACTTCTGCTTCAACTTGGTCGTCAGAGATAGATTGAGTGTTTAGGACAATTTCATCTTCTTGAAGTAGTAGTGCTTTACCGAAAGCAATACCGGGAGATGCTAGGATGCCTGAAATCATAGCCTTACCTTAGTTGTTCAACTGTAAACGGGAGAGTGTGTGACTTTAAGTCGTCGACTAATGTCGCGCTTATTCCTATCTATTTCGAACAAAGCCACTTTGCTATGCAAAATGGCTTTGAAAGAAGGAGACCGTATTAGTGTAGTTGATCCATAAGAGCAACTAGGTGGTCTACTGCTTGCTGAGCTTGAGGACCTTCAGCTGAAATAGTAACGTTAGTACCTTTTACTAGGCCTAAAGTTTGTAGTTTGAACAGGCTTTTCGCGCTAGCGCTTTTGCCGTTAGAAGTCACTGTGATGTCAGCGTCGAAAGATTTTGCTTCTTTAACGAACTGTGCAGCTGGACGAGTGTGAAGACCGTTTTCTGCTGTGATTTCTACTTGCTTCTCGTACATTTTATATACCCCAATTAATTTATTTTTTGTAAGTTTGTAACCAGATTAGCTTAACTGCTTTAGCCCAAATGCGCTAGAGGCTAGTACGCCATGTTCGTGTTAGAACTTAGACTGGTTATAAATTTTTATCCAGCCATGGTCGTCTTTTGCTGAGTACTCATGACTTTCAGAATTTGTTTATTGCTTCTTTTATTTTGAAGCGAAAAATAAAACAGACCTGATATTACCAAAGGTGGGGCAGGGATCAACAAAAAAGCCCCTAAACGGGGCTTTTTTGGACGAAAAATTGATTTGACCACATATTATTGTTGGTTCTCTTTTTCCGTAAAGATGCCAGCAAATAGGGCTGTGCTTAGGTAACGCTCACCAGAGCTTGGTAGTACAGTAACGATAGTTTTTCCTGCAAATTCAGGTAGTTCGGCGATTCTGTTTGCTGCTACAACTGCCGCGCCAGATGAGATGCCTGCAAGAATACCTTCTTCTTTCATTAGGCGTTGAGCCATCTCAATCGCTTCTTCAGAAGTTACCGATTCAACACGGTCAATAATCTCTAAATCTAGGTTTCCAGGGATGAAACCTGCACCGATACCTTGAATTTTGTGTGGAGCTGGTTTGATTTCTTCACCTGCAAGTGCCTGTGCAATCACTGGAGACTCAGCCGGCTCAACCGCGACTGAAGTAATCGCTTTGCCTTTTTCACCTTTAATGTAACGACTCGTACCAGTGATAGTACCGCCCGTACCAACACCCGCTACAAACACGTCGATTTCGCCGTCTGTTGCTTCCCAAATTTCAGGACCAGTCGTCTGCTCGTGAATCTGTGGGTTAGCAGGGTTGTTGAACTGTTGAAGTAGTAGGTATTTGTCTGGGTCTGAAGCAACAATCTCTTCTGCTTTAGCAATCGCGCCGTTCATGCCTTTTGGTGCTTCAGTTAGCACAAGGTTTGCGCCAAGCGCTTTAAGCAGCTTACGACGTTCTAGGCTCATTGATTCAGGCATAGTTAGCGTTAGTTTGTAACCGCGTGCTGCTGCTACGAATGCAAGTGCAACACCTGTGTTACCACTGGTAGGTTCAACAAGCTCGATACCTGGCTTCAGAGTACCTGCTTTTTCTGCTTCCCAGATCATATTAGAACCGATACGGCACTTAACACTGAAGCTTGGGTTACGAGCTTCGATCTTAGCTAGGACGTTACCTTTGCTTACTTTGTTAAGGCGGACTAGAGGTGTGTTACCAATCGTTAGGGTGTTGTCTTCGTAGATCTTGCTCATGCGATATTCCTTCATTTAATGACAGAACTAAACGTAGTATATCAATCACTTTACCGTCTAGTGTCTTTCGATGTTTGTTCAGCTTGAATTTAGATTAAACAAGTTGAAAAAAAGGTAAAAGGATTAAAAAGTTATATCATATAGATATGTAGCAGAATTGACGCCTATCTTTATTGAAATCAGAACTTCAAAAAGATAGGCGAAACTAGGAAGTGTAGAAAGGGTTAGAGACGAGAACTATAGACGAGAACGCAGAGCTTGGTCTTTAAACTCAGCAACCCACATTGCCGTCGCGCCGCAAACGGCAACGGGCATTACGATCAGGTTTAGAATTGGAATTGTGGTGAACACAGAAACAAGCGCGCCAAAGCTGTAGCTCTTGCCTTGTTTTTGTTTCAAATTGTTTCTCATGTCATCAAATTTGATTTTATGGTTATCGAACGGGTAGTCGGCGTATTGAATCGCTAACATCCATGCTGTGAAAATGAACCATAAAAACGGAGCAACGGTTTGCCCTAGTGCTGGAATTAACAAAAGTAGGAATAAACCGATCGCTTTTGGCAGAATGTAGACAAGCTTGCGCCATTCTCTCGCTAATATACGTGGGGTATCTTTGAGGACATCAAGTAAACCATCGTCATTAACTTTTTTACCGCTCAACAACTCTTCAACTTTTTCCGCGAGTAAACCGTTGAACGGTGCGGCAATGAAGTTAGCGAGCGTGCTAAAGAAGTACGAGAATGTGGCCAAGACGGTTAACACAAGTAATGGCCATAAAATGTATGACAACCACGACAAGAAACTTGGCAATGCACCAATCCAACCTTCAATCCAAGTGTTTAGGTTGGAGAAGATATAAAACAAGGCACCACCAACGAGTAACACGTTCGCGATAAGTGGCATTAGTACAAACTTACGAATGCTCGGCGACAAAGCGATTTTTATTCCGAAAATAAAATAGCCAAAGCCGGAGCGGGGAACAGATTCAATAGTCATATTTAAATTAGGTCACATGTGAATTTGGTTAAATAGCAAACATGTCTAGTGTACTCGACCGAAATTAAGAAAAAAAGCGTGGTGAAAATCACACCATGTAAGGAACTAATTGTATTAAGTTGTTCTAAAACAGTGGCTACTTTTGATAGAGTAGTGAGATTAGCCAAATTAACCCAACTTAGTGACAGCGTGTTTATAGCTAGTTGACTAAGAAAGCTGAGAGCGAAAAATGCAGGAATTGCGATTTGTACTCATTATTGTTGGCGCATTAGCTATCGCCGCATTATTGTTCCATGGTCTATGGACGAGTAAAAAAGAAGGGAAAGCAAAGTTTGGAGATAAGCCGCTCGGTAAGCTTGATAACGACAGCTTAGATGAAGCAGAAACTATTCCAAACCGTTCATTCGCCCCAGAAGATGATTTTGAGATAATCCGAAAAGAACGTAAAGAGCCGGATTTTGCTGTTTCACCCTCTGATACTGATCCGCTGATCGACTCAGATCCGCTAACAGCGCCACAAGCGAAAGAAGCTTACGAAGATGATATCGAATTAAATGATCTTCCTTCTTTCAGCGTAGAAGACCCAATTAAGGTTGAAAGTGAACCTGAAGTGATTGAGGAAGAGAAGGACGTTGAGCCTGAAGTTCCAAGCTTTGAGTTGACTGACGAGCAAAAAGAAAACCATGCCGGCTTTAAAGTGCAGTACGGTTCGTTTGAAGAGCCTTCTGAAACAGTTGATGAGCCAGTCGTTCCAAACGAAACGCTTACTCAAAGAGAGCCCGTTGTTGCGAAAGAAGTCGTGACTCCGCAAAGTGCGACTGTTGAAGAAGCAAAACCAGATGAAGAACTTGGTTTAGAAGTGATCGTTCTTAATGTTCACTGTGCTGGAGAGATCCCATTCGTTGGGACTGAACTTTTCCGCAGCATGGAGAACAACGGTTTAACTTATGGTGAGATGTCTATTTACCACTGCTTTGCACAATCTACAGATGCACCAAAGGTTATTTTCAGCGTTGCAAACATGATGCAGCCAGGAACGCTAGAACATGATGATCCTGCTGACTTCACGACTAAAGGTATTTCGTTCTTTATGACGTTGCCTTGTTATGGTCAAGCTGATCAAAACTTCAATGTGATGCTGAGTGCGGCGCAGAAAATTGCTGACGATATGGGCGGAAACGTGTTGGATGAGTCACGCAACTTAATGACACCAAACCGTTTATCTGACTACCGCAAGCAAATCAGAGACTTTATGACGGCATCGAATGCCTAGCCGTATTGTTTAGCCTTGTAAATAATCTATATTTATAGAAAAGGGCTCCTAAGGGAGCCCTTTTTGATATTTCAATCACGATAGAGAATGATATGAAAGAATCGATTCAAGTTACCTTAGAGCAGTTAAGAGAAACTCTGCATTATCACGCCGTTCGTTATTACGTAGAAGATAGCCCTGAGATCCCTGATGTCGAGTACGATCGATTAATGCAGCAATTGCTAAAGATCGAAGAAGAGAACCCGGAACTAGTGACGGTAGATTCTCCGAGCCAACGTGTTGGTGGTCAGCCTCTCGATGGTTTCACTCAAGTGACTCATGAGATCCCAATGCTTTCTCTGGACAATGCTTTCTCTGATGAAGATTTGGATGCGTTCAATAAGCGAATGTCTGATAGAGCGCCAACCGCTAACCTCAAGACTTTCTGTTGTGAACCTAAGCTTGATGGCCTTGCCGTTAGCCTACTCTATGTGAATGGTACCTTAGTTCAGGCAGCGACACGTGGTGACGGTGCGACGGGTGAAAACATCACTGAAAACGTGCGTACTATCAGCTCTATCCCACTTAAGTTGCAAGGTGAAAGCTGGCCGCAGCGTATTGAAGTTCGTGGCGAAGTGTTTATGCCAAAAGCGGGTTTCGATAAGTTGAATGAGATGGCGTTGAAGAAAGGCGAGAAAGTCTTTGTTAACCCACGTAATGCCGCTGCAGGTAGCCTGCGTCAGCTTGATTCACGTATTACAGCGAAACGTCCATTGGCTTTCTACGCATACAGCGTCGGTGTTGTACAAGGCGCTGAGCTATCAAATAGTCACTACCAACGCTTCTTACAGCTTAAAGGTTGGGGCTTACCTATGTGCCCTGAGACTAAGCAACTGAGCTCTCTCGAAGACGTGAAAGCCTATTACCAAGATATTATGACTCGTCGTGATGCTCTGGCTTACGAGATTGATGGCGTTGTTATCAAAGTCGACGATATCGCGGCTCAAGAAGTGCTTGGTTTTGTTGCTAGAGCGCCACGTTGGGCAATTGCTTATAAGTTTCCAGCTCAAGAAGAGATTACACTGCTCAATGACGTTGAATTTCAGGTGGGCCGTACTGGTGCTATTACGCCGGTTGCTAAACTTGAACCTATCTTCGTTGGTGGCGTGACAGTCAGCAATGCCACTTTACACAATGCCGATGAGATTGCGCGTTTAGGCGTGAAGGTAGGCGACAGCGTTATTATTCGCCGTGCAGGTGATGTTATTCCGCAAATTGTGGCTGTTGTACTAGATCGTCGCCCTGAAACGGCTAGAGACATTGTTTTCCCTGATGCTTGCCCTGTATGTAGCTCTACGGTTGAGCGTGTCGAGGGGGAAGCTGTAGCGCGTTGTACTGGCGGTCTAGTGTGTCAGGCACAGCGTAAAGAAGCGCTTAAGCACTTTGTGTCGAGAAAGGCGCTAGACGTTGATGGACTGGGCGTGAAAGTTATTGAGCAGCTTGTGGACCGTGAAATGGTCGAAACACCTGCTGATTTATTTAAGCTAAGTGCTGGCGTGATTACTGTTCTTGACCGAATGGGGCCTAAATCGGCACAGAACGTCGTGAGTGCGTTGAATAAAGCTAAAGACACGACGTTAGCGCGTTTCCTCTATTCACTCGGTATTCGTGAAGTCGGTGAGGCGACAGCGATGAACTTAGCGCAACACTTTAAGACGTTGGAACTGGTTCAAGCAGCTACTCATGAACAATTAGTTGAAGTGTCAGATATTGGTGACATCGTTGCTAGCCATATCACCAGCTTCTTCTCACAAGAGAAAAACAGAGCGGTCGTCGAGCAGTTGCTAGAGCTTGGTGTTAACTGGCCTGCAATCGAAGCTGTTGCGGATGACCAAGATCTACCGTTAGAAGGTAAAGTGGTTGTGTTAACAGGCTCATTGTCGCAATTAGGTCGAAGTGAAGCTAAAGCTGCGTTACAAGCATTAGGTGCGAAAGTGACGGGTAGCGTATCGAAGAAAACGGACATCTTGTTTGCCGGTGAAGCTGCGGGTTCTAAATTAACTAAAGCACAAGATTTAGGTATCGAAATAAGAACAGAAGAAGATCTAATAGCCCTTATTTCGTAAGTAAATACAGATAAAAAAAGCTCAAAGGCACTCCTTTCAAGGGAGTGCCTTTTTTGTTTCTGATATAAAAATGAGGGCTTTTTAATTGTTGAGAATTTTGTTCCTATACGAACTCTAAAATCAGGACAGTGACGCTGCTCAACATTAATGAAATACCATTGTAGTTGTATCAAAAATGCGACTCATATCTATTTTTACAAAGTGATAATTACCTCAAGTTGTTGAATTTATTGGTATTGATTTTGTTTTGGTGAGGATTTTTCTATTTATCGATCTGGATCACTAAGTACCTATTAAATTTGCACCAACTCATATTTTTTTAGATGAAAATTAAGTTCTCATTGATCTTTTTGAGGGCGAAGTTAGTCTTAATGCCATGGATGCACATGATGTGTATAACCAGAAAGGAAATAGAGAATTCAGAGTTTAGGGTTCTCAAACAAGAAAAGGTATTTCTCTCTACGGCGGCCAACTTTAGGCGGGGAATATTCAAACAGCTATATCCATTTTTAGGAGTTTTATTCCATGGAAAACAAAATTTTCAAACGTACTCTACTAGGTGCATCCGTTGCACTTTTATCGACAGGCGTAATGGCGAAAGAAGTTGGTATCAACTCTGATTTCAACGTTGACGTATACGGTGTTGCAGCTATCTCTCTAGTTAACTACAACACAACTGACAACAACGACTCTAGTACTGGTTACGCTGTAGAGAATGAATCTCGTATCGGCTTCCGTGCTCATAAAGAGATGTTTGATGACGTATTAATCACAATGCAGATTGAATCTGGCTACGTAGATAGCACAGACTGGGGTCATGGCGGCGTTTCAGGCGGTGTGCTTGGTTTCCGTGATACGTTCGTTGGTGCTTCTGGCTCTTGGGGTAACCTGCGTGTGGGTCGTGTTCTTACTCCACTATACGAAATCGTCGACTGGCCATTCTCTAACCCTGGTCTAGGTTCTGTATTCGATTGGGGCGGCATCAACGGTCACTACGATCGTCAATCTAACCAAGTTCGTTACGATTCAGCTAAATTTGGCGGTTTCTCTTTTGCAGCTTCTGTTGGTCGTGACGATAACGACAACGGTGGTGGTGCAGCAACTCGTGACGCAAACTTTGTTGGCGCAAGTGCTAAGTACAGCTTCGAGAAAGTAACATTAATGGGTGCGGTTGAATCTGGTACTCGTGTCGTTGCCGCGTCTGGTGGTGATTGGTCTTTTGATGAAAACGGTAACCCAGAACAGGCTCCTGAAGTAGCTGGTTACGATGATGATACATTCGCATACATTGTTGGTTTCGAAGCTAGCCTACCAGCAGGTTTCGGTTTCGCTGCAGCATATAAAGGCGAAGAGCTAGATAACGGCATCCGTAAGCAAACACAAGATTCTTACTCAATTATTGGTCAATACTGGAACGGTCCAATCGGCTTTAAACTGGGTTACGCAGCGAACTTAGAATCTGAACTTAACGGTAAGAAAGAAGCTAACTCAGATAGCAACACTATCTCTGGTCAGCTAATGGCTGTTCACAACGGTTTCGTACCTTACCTACGTGTTGCGGGTCGTACTGTTGGCGACGCTGATACAGATATCGTAACTCGCGTTGGTCTTGAGTACGGTTTCTAAGCTAAAGTTATCAGCTTAAAAATAGTTAAATAAAATCAAAACGCTGGTAAATTATTTTGCCAGCGTTTTTCCATAGTGAACATAAGGAATTAGTCATAATGAATAAAGTTAGTGTAGTTGTATTATCATTATTTTTGGGAGCTTGTAGTTCACTCGATTCAAAAAGTAATTTTGCAGATTCAGTGGCGGATGTGCAGCCCAAAGGTGGTTACATTAAAGTAACCGGTCAATCTTACGTAGCAGAAAATAGAGCAAATGTAGGCGCAGACATTCTCAAGTCGTCGCTTTACTTTACATACAATAAAGAAGTAACACCAAATACTGCCCCAGAATCTTCAATTACTATGGACGTGAGTTACTTCCAAAGTTACAAAGAGTACGAAACGGTTAGTTTTTTTGGTAAAACGATAGAATTAGAAGATAGACAAGTACCAAGAGAAAGCTGCAGCGAGCACTGTACTAAGACTCAATATATTAAGTTTCCATTAAGTGACGCTGATATTCAGCAAGCAAGACAAAAGAATTTAGAATTTACGCTTGAAGGCCAAAACTCAGTCATGAGCACGACTTTTATCGTACCAAAGGCGTATATCGACACAATTTATAACGGTGCAAATAATCATACAGCTATCGCGGTTGCTCCAGTCGCGGCTGTTCCAGTAGCAGCAGTAGTTGCTGAAGAGCCAAAAGCATCACAAGCACAAGAGATGGTGAATTACTGGTATGGTGAAGCAACCAAAGAAGAGCAATCTGCAGTAACAGATTGGGCATTCAAGAACCGTAAGAACGCTAACCCAGCATTACTAGAAGGCTCAAAAGAGATCGAAATGGTTTCATACTGGTTCAATAAGCTAGACAGTGAAGAAAAATCTCAAACTATGATTTGGTTGTTAGAACAAGAGTAAGTTTCTAACGTTACACCCTAGCTATGTTTTTCAGCCGCAGTATTGTATAACAGCAGTACTGCGGTTTTTCATTTTAGGCTTACAGGTAAGATTGTGAATATTGGTGAAGTAGCGAAGCGTGTTGGTACAACAGCGAAATCCATTCGTTTTTACGAAAGTAAAGGCATGATGAGCCCACCGCACCGATCAGAAAATGGTTACAGGCAATATGGCGAGATTCATATCGAACAGTTAGAGTTCGTTTTGAGAGCTAAAATGGTTGGTTTCACTCTCGATGAGTGTAAGTCACTGGTTGAGTTGGCAATGAATCCCAACAGACAAAGCTACGAAGTAAAGAAGAAGGCTACTCAGAAGTTAGATGAAATAGAGTTGAAGCTTGCGGAGTTAAACAAGATGAAGGTGCAGCTACAATCTTGGGTACATGACTGCCCTGGAGATACTTCAACGGAATGTCCTATCTTGAATAATCTATCTGGCCGCAGTTAGGTTATTCCAGTTCTAAATAATCGTCAGGCAGCAATTTCATTACTAGCCTGACTTTAATCACCTATCACAGTACCTATCACAGCACCTTTCCGCCGTAATGTTTACAGATCAACAGTGGTACATGAGTGACTGCGTTACCATCTGAACACTTAACGATAGGCCCCATGTTTCCGTTACCAGGAGACTGACTGCTCGCTAGAGCGCTTCCAAATGACAAGCTGAAAATAGCCGTTAGAATTATTAAAAAATGTCTCATACAAACTCCATTAGGTTTATCTCTAATTGAGATAATTGAAAGTATGGACAAGGAAAAGAAAATTTCAAAAATTGGACGGACTTAACATTTTTAATGATTATAAATAAGCGAGAGTAAGGTTAACTATTCATATATATATTGGGTAAGAAATCTGGCTTTCTTATACCTTTTTAGCTCAATCAAACTTTTTAGCTTTACGAAATAAGAACTTATTTTTTTTTCAATTCAATCTATCGCAATGATAATTCGAATATTATTAAGGTTCAAAAATAGAAAAAGCCTGCATTTATTGAAAATGCAGGCTTCATATAGCTCTTGTTTATAAAGGTTCTATTATTAGAACGATTCCGTCTAAAGCGACAATCTTAATTTCGGTTCCAGATGGAATATCTTGACTGGCCTTTGCTGACCAAGAAGAGTCACCGAACTTAATTCGACAGCTACCTTTCTTTACGTCTTCACTTAAAATAACGGTTTGACCTACCAATTGCTTTTCTCTTTGGTTTAACTCTCGCCCTGCATCCGATTGCTTGTCATTCGAGAGTTGTCTTCTCCACCACAACCAAGTGGTAATAAGAGAGAAGCTAGCAAAGGACAGCCATTGCATCTGCCAACCAATTGGTAATGCTCCTAATAGGGCACCGACCAGCATGGCAGATATGCCTATCCATAAAAAGTAACCAGCGGTTCCAATTAGCTCAAGCGCAAGCAGTGCTAGACCAAATGCTAACCAATGCCAGTGGTTTACTTGTTCTAGTAATTCGACCATAAGTTAGTCCTTACTACCTTTGTCATTCTTATGTGCAAACATCTCCGCGATACCCGCTACAGAACCCATAAGGCCAGTTGCTTCGAGTGGTAGCATGATGATCTTGCCGTTTTCAGCTTGGCCTATAGATTTCAATGCGTCGGTGTAACCTTGTGCAATGAAGTAATTGACCGCTTGCATGTCACCTTGAGCAATTGCCGTTGATACCATTTCTGTCGCTTTAGCTTCTGCTTCTGCGGCACGCTCACGGGCTTCTGCTTGCAATATTGCCGCTTGCTTCTCACCTTCTGCTTTCAGGATCTCTGATTGCTTGTGGCCTTCTGCTTTCAAGATCTCAGCTTGTCGTACACCTTCTGCTTCTAAGATATCAGCACGTTTATTACGCTCGGCTTTCATCTGGGCATTCATCGCAGCAGTAAGGTCTGCTGGTGGCTGTACGTCTTTAATTTCGATACGGGTGACTTTTACGCCCCAAGGGTTTGTCGCTTCATCAACGATGTTCAGTAGCTTGGTATTGATCATGTCACGCTGACTCAGCATCTCATCCAGTTCCATCGAGCCAAGCACAGTACGGATATTGGTGAGGGTTAAGTTACGGATCGCATGTTCAAGGTCATTCACTTCATAAGCTGCCTTAGGCGCGTCGATAACTTGAACAAAACAAACCGCATCGATAACCACATTTGCATTATCTTTGGAGATGACTTCTTGTGCTGGGATGTCGAGAACACGCTCCATCATGCTGATGCGCTGTCCAACTTTATCAATAAATGGAATGATTAAGTTAAGACCCGGTTTAAGGGTGTGTGTGTATCGCCCGAAGCGTTCAACGGTCCAGTTGTTGCCTTGTGGAACGGTTTTTACGCCAGCGAAGATAAATAACAGTGCGACGGCAGTAAAGACGCCGATAGTAATCAAGGTATCAATAGGCATACAAAATCCTTTGCAAGTTTGAGTTTTTGATAGTTCAGTATTGATACTGGCTCATATTTAAATTCTGAGCAAATTTATAAACGAGAAATGGGCCATAAATCATTGATTTTATGGCCCATTTTACATTCTATTATGCGATAAACTAATTGATTGAATTGTCAATTTTCGATGTTTAATCTACGGCTTTTTAGGTTTAACTAGTAAAGCAGAGAGTACAGTTGTCGACGGTACTTACTGGCAACTGGGTTACCTTGTCCAAGCGCACTCAAGATGTCCATGAACTCTTTCTTCATGTCACCATCGAGAGCATTAAGATCTTTGGCTAGGAAAGACCATAATAGATCCATAGCTTCTTCACTGCGGTTCACTTGGTGATATTGCAATGCTAATTCAGATGCTGTTTTAGCGTCGCTCGGATTTTGCTGAAGAGCGGCTTCTAATGCTTGTATTTCAGGGCTGTCTGCTGCTTGTTTATGAAGTTCAAGCTTTGCAACTAAGCCTTTGTAGTAGTTGTCTTGGTACTCAAGAGGGATAGTTGCTAGCTGAGTTTCAGCAAGGTCAAATTGTTGTGTTTCTAACAAACACTCTGCGATCGCCAGTTTTACTTCACCTTTATTCGTCAGCTCTGCTGGAAGTTGCTGCATTGCTGCTAGTGCCTGTGTGTGCTCGCCAGCTTGCATTTGCTCAAGAGCCTGACGCAAAGCAAGTTCATCTTGGCTAGGAAGGTGTTTGCTGAGCATATCGACAATAGCTTCTATGCTTTGAGGGCCACCGAGCCCATCGACTGGCTGACCATTAACAAACAGTGCAATAGTGGGCAGTGCTTGAACACCAAACTGGCTAGCAATAGCTTGCTCTTGTTCGCAATTGAGCAGGGCTAAGGTGAAGGCACCGTTGTATTGCTGAGTTAAAGTTTGCAGTTCAGGAATGACTTGGGCGCTCTCTTGGCTCATTGGTGCCCAAAAATGGATGAGTACAGGGGTCTGCATCGAACCTTCTAATACTTGACGAAAGTTCTGCTCATTAAGTTCAACAATATGCGGAGATTGCATTTACGTTCCTTGAGGTTTGTTTTGTGGATACGTTGCAAATATGGGGGGATTAGTCGGTAACTTCAAGATCTAACTCGGTTATCTCGGATAAAAAGAACCAAAAATAGGAAAACGCTATGCTTCGATGTTGATATAATTGTTATCTCAACATGGAAGGCATAGCGTTATCATCGAGGTAGTCAGTGAGGCGTTGCGTGAGATACTCAAAACAGAATAAACAACGTAATCGCCAGACCCACACCTACCCAATTAAGGCGGTTTAAAGTCATGAGATTTCCAGAGTAGAACCATCAATTGGGAATAACTGATGGGATAGGATAATCATGACATCTTATTGTTACGGAAAAATTACATCGTTACATTAAAGTTTGCGACTCTGCATTCAAAGTTAGTAATTTATGCAGCTTTTCTCAAAATAGGGTCTAGCAAGCGACTCGGTAGAATCCTTTTCAATACCGCGAACACTTTAGTCGGGGTCGTAACTCGGTATCTTAGCTTGGGTTTGTCGGCGGTGAGAGCATGGAATACCGGCTCAATACAACTTTCTGGAAGCAGGACAAAAGCGTTATTCGATGATTCTTTTTCGAGTCGATCTTTTTGTTGTTGGTAAGCGTCTTGGTGGGCGCTGCCAGAAATGTTGATCCATTTATTGAACGCTTTCAAGGCATTGGTTCTAAATTGAGTCTCAATTGGCCCTGGTTGCAGTAATGAGATCTGTATACCGCTGCCATGCAGTTCTAATCGTAAGGTATCTGTCCAACCCTCAATCGCGAATTTAGAAGCATTATAAGCACCACGATACTTCATGGCTGCAAAACCTAATACGGAACTGTTTTGTACGATTCGACCTTCGCCACGCTCGCGCATGTGCGGAAGGATCTGACAGACGAGATGATGCCAACCAAAGAAGTTGGTTTCGAATTGTTCTCTGAGTCCTTGGGTCGGTAAGTCTTCTAGTGCCCCTGCTTGACCGTAAGCACCGTTATTGAATAATCCATACAATCCATTAGGTGCGAGATCAATAGCAAGCTTGGCGCCATGCTCAATACTTTCTTGGTTGGAAAGATCTAATTGAATACAGGTGAGGCCTTCATCTTGAAGGCGTTGAACATCTTGTGGATCACGACAAGATGCAATGACATGAAAACCACGCTTTTGAAGTGCATGAGCACATGTATAGCCAATACCTGTTGAGCAACCGGTAATCAGAATCGACTTGTTCACACTTAATCCTTTATTAGAGTCTCTATCGCTCTAGGGTAAAGAATTAGTCTTGATGTTGTAACAAGTTTTTTAGTGCTGGCTCGATTCTTGAGTAACTAAAGATGAATCCCATCTCAGTGAGTTTCTTCGGCTTGGAGCGAATGCTGTCAAATAGCAAACAAGATGATTCCCCCATGAGAATCGACATTGCCCATTTCGGCGTGAATAAGAAATGCGGTCGGCCTAATTGTTTCGCTAACGTGCTGCTGAACAGTTTGTTGGTCACAGGGTGAGGGGCACACATATTGAATTCCCCTTGAGCGTGAGGGATAGACAACAAGTGATTGATGGCTCTCACCATATCGAGAATGTGAATCCATGGCATGTACTGCTCACCTGAACCTATTGGACCACCGACGCCGAGTTTATAAGGCAATAGCATCTTCTTGAGTGCGCCGCCATTCTCGCCAAGTACAACCCCTGTTCGCAGTAGTATCACGCGTGTGCTTTCTGATTGTGCTCGCTTGGCTATCTCTTCCCAGTGGGCACAGACTTTATGAGGAAAGCTTTCATCTTCTACTTGCAGTGACTCGTCAAACGGGTGCTGCTGTTGATCGCCATAGTAGCCGACGGCTGAACCGCTAATAAAAGCGTGTGGCGGGTTGCTACTGGCATGAATTAGTTCGACCAGCTTTTCAGTGATGTGCCAGCGACTGTTACAGATCCTCTCTTTTTGCTCTGTACTCCAACGCTTATCGGCAATCGGTTCACCCGCGAGGTTGACCACCACATCAAAGTCATTGAGATCACTGAGCTCATCAAGGGATCGAATGTAATGAAGGTTGTTCTGGTTGAGGTGATTTAGGTTTTGCTTGGCATTTTCAGGACTCCGCGTCAGCAATGTCACGTCGTCAGTGTTCCAACTCTTGACCAATTCAGAGCCAATAAATCCAGTACCACCCGTTAACAATATCTTCATACCAATCTCCCTATTAAACATAATTATAGACATGGCTTGTTTTTAGTCGCCAATCAATACGAAAAAATCACTATAACGATCATAAGGTTTCAATCGTGTGATGCCCAAATTACGCCTTTTTCAATTTACAAAGGAGTGAAATTAAATTCATCAAGTCAGGATGTGTACCGTTATCACACTTATGCACTTTACTTGGATATGTTACCAACTGCGTAATATTTGTCACATAAGCAATGATAAGGATTTGCCATGATTATTATTAATTCATAACCAGCGACAAGGAATTGCGATGACGGCGGTGCTTGCTTTGTTTCGATCCATGTTAGGTAGCCTGAGGGATCTATTGCCAATCGTGGCGGTAATCGCTTTCTTCCAGCTTGCTGTCTTACAAGAGCCACTTCCTCATCTTTTATCTATTCTGACTGGCTTAGTGCTCGTCGTTTTTGGACTCACTTTCTTTATCTTTGGCCTTGAAATGGGGTTGTTTCCAATTGGCGAATCGATGGCTCAAGCATTTGCCAGAAAGGGGAGTGTGTTCTGGTTATTGATCTTCGCTTTTTGTTTGGGTTTTGGTACCACCATAGCCGAGCCAGCGTTAACCGCAGTCGCTGCCGAAGCCGCAGAAGTGGCAGCTGAGGGAGGTGTAATCCCCAATACGTTAGATGAAATGGAGCAGTATGCCAATGGCCTGCGCTTTACTGTGGCACTGTCAGTCGGTATCGCTATTTTACTCGGTGTGCTGAGAATCTTAAAAGGTTGGCCAATCCAGTACATGATCATCGGTGGATATATTGGAGTGGTCGTGCTCACTGCATTTGCTCCGGAAAGCATCATTGGAATTGCGTATGACTCTGGTGGAGTAACGACATCGACGATCACCGTCCCATTAGTAACTGCGTTAGGGGTGGGTTTAGCCTCGGCAATTAAAGGGCGTAATCCGATGATAGATGGTTTTGGGTTGATCGCGTTTGCTTCGTTGCTGCCGATGATGTTTGTCATGGTGTACGGGATGGTGGTGACATGATCAGTGTTCAACAATTTATCGACACCTTTCTCGGCACTGTGATGGATGTGATCCCGATTGCGATCATCATCTTCGGTTTTCAGTTGGCGGTATTACGAAAGCCAGTCAATAACCTAGCCAAAGTGCTGATCGGTTTCTTCTACGTCATTCTTGGCTTATCACTCTTTTTGATGGGATTGGAGCTCGCGTTATTCCCTCTAGGGGAGACGATGGCAATGCAACTCACCGAGCCAAGCTTTTTGACTGAGTTTAAGATCAGTTCTGGTCTTGCTTTGGTTTGGTTTGATTATTACTGGGTTTACCTGTTTGCGTTTTGTATTGGTTTCAGCACCACGATAGCCGAGCCTTCTTTGATAGCTGTAGCGATTAAGGCGAACCAAGTTTCCGGTGGCAGTATCAGCGTCAATGGGCTGAGGATCGCCGTGGCATTGGGCGTTGCTATCGGTATCTCTCTGGGCAGCTACCGTATCGTTGCGGGTGACCCGATCCATTACTACATCATTTTTGGTTATGTCGTCGTGGTCATTCAAACCTTTTACGCCCCAAAACTCATTATCCCATTAGCCTACGATTCGGGTGGCGTCACTACATCAACGGTGACAGTCCCTTTAGTGACGGCACTCGGGCTTGGACTTGCTTCAACCGTACCAGGAAGAAATCCTGTCATTGATGGCTTTGGATTGATCGCCTTTGCCAGCTTATTTCCCATCATTTCAGTGATGGGCTATGCCCAAATAACACAATGGTTAAACCGTTTACACACCTCTAAGGAGAGCAAAGATGCGCTTTAAACTTATCTTAGCGTTTGTAGAAGAGAGCAAGACCGACACTGTGCTCGATGCCGCGCGTGATGCGGGCGCGACTGGAGCAACGGTGATTAACAACGCCAGAGGGCAAGGCTTAAACCAAAAAACCACCTTCTTTGGCCTAACGCTAGAGGTACAAAAAGATGTGTTGCTGTTTGTGGTTGAGGAACACTTAGCGAGGCATATTCTTGAAACTATTGGCGAAGTCGGTGAGTTTGACCAGGAGTCAGGACAAGGTATAGCGGTGCAGATCGATATCGAAGACGCAGTCGGGGTTGCGCATCAAGTCGAGACGTTAACAAAGGTTGTGGAGGATGAGCTATGAGTACCAGTGAAAAGATCCGAGTAGGCGATGTCATGGCCAATACGTATGTGATTATCGATGGGCTAACCACGGTGTTAGAAGCGATAGAGATGGCTAAAAAGCACAAAGTGAAGGCAATCATTGTCGATAAACGCCACGAAGATGACGAATACGGTATCGTATTGATGAATGACATTGCCAAGAAAGTACTGGCTAAGAACCGATCTCCAAAGCGAACCAATGTTTATGAGATCATGACCAAGCCAGCGCTAAGCGTGTCTGCTGAGATGAACGTAAAGTATTGCGCTCGCTTGTTTGAACGCTTTGGTATCAGTCGTGCGCCAGTAGTTCGTGATAACAAGATAGTCGGTATGGTTAGTTACAATAATATCGTGATCAACGGTATGGCGAGAGATGACGTGTAGCATTTAGATACGTACAATAGGCTCATAAATTTTATGGAGAAGTACGTGTGAAATTATTTTTTGCTTCAGACCTACACGGTTCGCTGCCAGCAACAGAAAAGGTATTAGAACTCTACCAAGCGTCTGGTGCGCAATATTTAGTTCTATTGGGTGACATTCTGAATCATGGACCAAGAAACCCGATCCCAGAAGGGTATAACCCGCCGGCGGTTGCAGATAAGTTGAATGCGTTTTCTCAAGAGATCATTGCTGTTCGTGGTAACTGCGATAGCGAAGTGGATCAGATGTTGTTGTCTTTTCCAATGATGATGGATTACTCGTGGGTGCTATTAGAATCAGGCCAGCGTATCTTCCTAACGCATGGCCATTTGTACAACACCAATAAACGCCCTGCGTTGAAGGCGGGCGATATCATTGCACACGGTCATACCCATATTCCTGTCGCCGAATACCAAGATGACATCTTTATCTTTAACCCTAGCTCGGTGACATTCCCACGAGAGGGACACGCGGCAAGCTATGGCATCTATGAAAACAATACCTTCAAAGTCATTAGCCTTGAAGGTGATGTTCTCGTGAGTGGTCAGCTTTAAATCATTGGATCGGCTGTGAAAGGCTTATTTTGAGTCCACGTGGCCGAGATCTCTGTCTGGAGCAATGATGTTTCGTACTCTTTGCTTCAGAACTTTCGCCTCTGGAAAACCGTCATCTGCTTTTCTTTCCCAAATCTGCACACCATTACAAAAGATTTCGAACCTGCCTCCTGTGTCTGGGTGTAAGCTCACTTGTTCAATTTCTTCGCTGAAGGTATGCAGTAGCTCTTGGCATAACCAACTAGAGCGAAGCATCCAATTGCATTGACGGCAATAGTGTATCGCGATTGTGGCTTTTGTTGCTGTCTCTTTCGCTGGCGCCAGATTAGGTTGTTCCGTTTTCATGGTTAATCCTTAAAATGCTACATCCGTAATTTGATACCAACGGCTAACAAAAAAGGGGCTTCATGCCCCTTTTTTCTATTGGTTTACCGTTTCATGGTATTCAGCTATTCATAAACAGTAAATAGCGATCCAATCTTAGTTTGAAAACAATACGGTAGAACCATGATTTAAGCTAGTCAGTAGCAGTGCCTTCGGGTTAACAATATCTATGCGGCGGCTTTGCTCTGCGTCCATCTTAATGACTTGAGTGATCAGCTCTAGCTGTTCTTCTGAAAAGTCTTGGCGCTCAGCCGAGGTCACATCTTTAAACTCCGTTGGCGAAATCAGTAAGTAGTTATCGTTAATATCCCACTGACCCGTTTCAGAGATGTTGATGACATTCGCAGGTGCAGTTTGAGTGCTGTACAGTCTAACCACTGACATTCTTAAATATGTACCATTTGGTAGGTATTTCGCATTCGATGATAGTTCAACTCTACGAAGTGGGCCTATTGAGTCAGCTTGCTTGTTATCGCTAATCAGCGTCACCATTCTCGACTGCCATTCATGCTGAGTGAGCAAGCGCTCTACTTTTGCATTGCTGCTCCAATATAGCCAACCACTCAAAAATGCCGATAGAACCAGTAAGATAATCGATACTTTTAATTTCATGTTACTTACCACCGTTACAAATGTCGTTTACATCCGACTGGTTTGCGTAAATTCTTAGGGTTACATTTTCGCTCGAGTAATCTTGCGGGTGAATGTAATTGAGGGCAAGGTTATTGGTTTGTCCTCCTGTAGCGATCACTTCAGCCGGCTTTAACACACCAGTGTGACTCGTGTTGTAACTTAATACACACTTTTCTATTGCTGGCAGCCAACTGCTGAGGTCTGGGTGGTTAACCGGTGATTGAACCTTTACACCATCCACTTCAGTCAAAACCGTGAACTCGGACTCCACCGGGGTAGTAAACGTTAAAACGAGAATCGGCATGATGAAAGCGGCAAGCAGTAACCAAAATGTTAACCATTTATTGGTGCTTTTAGCCGGAGCTACAACAGGAGCGGTTGCTGGTTCTACTGCCACTTTAGTTTGTTGAACTTTTGTAATTGGCTCAGGTTCAAATGTGTCAGTGATTGCTTGTTCAGTCGCTGCAGGCGTTGCAAACGTTAGGATAGGTTCAACGTCATTTTCTGCAATTTCAGCGGCTACTGGCTGATCATTTGATGACAGTGGCGCAGAGCGCTCAACGGTCGCAATAAATTGGTAACCGCGCTTCGGTACTGTCTTTACGAATTCAGGAGATTTAGTCGAGTCTTTGAGCATCTTTCTCAGAGTCGATACGGCTTGCGTTAAGCTTGAGTCATCCACCTCAAAGCCTTGGTCTCGCCAAACATACTCATGCAATTCATTACGAGTGATAACTTCATTAGGCCTTTCTGACAGCATCAAGAGAATGCGGCTTTCATTGCTACCAAGACGTACGACTTCACCGTCGCTCATTTGATCGACAAGTGAATTGCTGTTTGGGTCGAATACGAACCGTTGTGCGAGAATAAACTTTGTGCCGATATTACTCATTGAATTCTTCTATTTTGGATTGTTTTGGGGGGCGAAATAGACAAATCTCAGGTGAAGTTCCGTTAATTCTTCACCAAATCATGGCTTATTTTATGTTCTTTTATATTTATCAGGCTCAAGGATAATAAAAACAGATAAAAAAAACAGTGTTTTTATGATTTTTGACCTTGAATTTACATTTGTCATCCTCATGTTAATGAACAGAAGAGTGGCATCAAGTGTTACGCCCCTATGATTATTCAACATAAAGTATAGATGTTTTGGAGTAAAAATGAGCGAAACGGCAACGCAAAATAAAGAGACTCGTGGCTTTCAATCTGAAGTAAAACAACTACTTCATCTAATGATTCACTCACTGTATTCAAATAAAGAAATCTTTCTACGTGAGCTGATCTCTAACGCATCTGACGCGGCTGATAAGCTTCGTTTTCAAGCTCTATCGAACGGTGACCTTTACCAAGGTGATGCAGATCTAGGTGTAAAACTTTCTTTCAACGCGGAAGCAAACACGTTAACCATTTCTGATAACGGTATCGGTATGAGCCGCGACAACGTTATTGAGCATTTAGGTACGATTGCTAAGTCAGGCACTGCAGATTTTTTCTCAAAGCTGTCTGAAGACCAAAGCAAAGACTCTCAACTGATTGGTCAATTTGGTGTGGGTTTCTATTCTGCATTCATCGTCGCAGACGCGGTAACGGTTCGCACACGTGCAGCTGGCCTGCCGAACAATGAAGCTGTTCAGTGGCACTCTGCAGGTGAAGGCGATTACACAATCGAAGACATCACTAAAGAGTCTCGTGGTACTGACATCGTTCTGCACATGCGTGAAGACGGTAAAGAGTTCTTAAATGAGTGGCGTCTGCGTGAAGTGATTGGTAAATATTCTGACCACATCGGCATTCCTGTTTCTATCTTCACAGCAGTGAAAGATGACGAAGGTAAAGACACCGAAGAGAAACATTGGGAACAGATCAACAAGGCGCAAGCACTTTGGACTCGTAACAAGTCTGATATCGAGAAAGAAGAGTACCAAGAGTTTTACAAACACGTATCTCACGACTTTGCTGATCCACTAACCTGGAGCCACAACAAGGTTGAAGGTAAGAACGATTACACAAGCCTGCTTTACATCCCAGCGAAAGCACCTTGGGACATGATGAACCGTGACCACAAGAGTGGCTTGAAACTTTACGTGCAGCGTGTATTCATCATGGATGACGCAGAGCAGTTCATGCCATCTTACATGCGTTTCGTTCGTGGCTTGATTGACTCAAACGATCTGCCATTGAACGTGTCTCGTGAAATCCTGCAAGACAACAAGGTAACTCAGTCTCTTCGTGGCGCATGTACCAAGCGTGTACTGACTATGCTTGAGCGCATGGCGAAGAATGACAATGATAAGTACCTAGAGTTTTGGAAAGAGTTCGGCCTAGTATTGAAAGAAGGCCCGGCTGAAGATATGGCGAACAAAGAGAAGATCGCTGGTCTACTTCGTTTCTCGTCAACGGAAGTGGATTCTGCTGAACAAACCATCAGCCTAGAATCTTACGTTGAGCGCATGAAAGAAGGCCAAGATAAGATTTACTACCTGACAGCAGATAGCTACGCTGCCGCTAAGAACAGCCCACACTTGGAGCAGTTCAAAGCTAAAGGTATTGAAGTGGTTCTAATGTACGATCGTATTGATGAGTACGTAATGAACTACCTGACTGACTTCGACGGTAAACAGTTCCAATCGATCACTAAAGCAGGCTTAGACCTAAGCAAGTTTGAAGGTGAAGAAGAGAAAGAGAAGCAAAAAGAGACAGAAGAAGAGTTCAAATCTGTTGTAGAGCGCACTCAATCTTACCTAGGTGGTCGTGTTAAAGAAGTTCGTACGACCTTCAAGCTAGCAACAACACCTGCGGTTGTTGTGACTGACGACTTCGAAATGGGCACGCAAATGGCGAAGCTTCTTGAAGCTGCGGGTCAAGCGGCACCGGAAGTGAAGTACATCTTCGAGATTAACCCTGAGCACGCACTGGTTAAACAGATGGCTGACGAAGCAGACGAGCAAGCGTTTGGTCGTTGGGTTGAGTTGCTACTTGGTCAAGCGATGCTGGCTGAAAAGGGCTCAATGGAAGATCCGTCACAATTCTTGGGTGCAATCAACGAGCTACTAACAAAGCGTTAGTCTTTCGACTTTAGGTTAAGCCAACAATTACAATAAAAAGCTCGCAAATGCGGGCTTTTTTTTATGAACGTCGTTGAAAATTGACCTTACGTGGTCAACGTCACCGTTATCGTCAAAACAAATGTTGTCGATGCATTCTTTAGTCGTAAATTCAGCCAAATTGAATATTAATGTGATAGAATGCTCGACCTAATCAGCTGGGGCTAAGAAGCAACTATCTCCAGTTGTATGATTTTTAAACGTTATACCGAAACTTACCGTTTTGCTTCTGTTCACAGTTTTGCTTAGCCTCAATGGTTACTTAACGCTTTCTGTTCATCCTAAAAATGAGCAAGAATGGAGGGATAGTGAGCTTCGGTATAAATCATAATTTTATAAGAGGATTAAACATGCGCATCATTCTTCTAGGTGCTCCTGGCGCGGGTAAAGGTACTCAAGCTAACTTCATCATGAACAAATTTGGTATCCCTCAAATTTCAACTGGTGACATGCTACGTGCTGCTATCAAAGCGGGTACTGAGCTTGGTAAGCAAGCAAAATCAGTAATCGACGCTGGTCAGCTAGTTTCTGATGAAATTATCCTTGGTCTTATCAAAGAGCGTATCGCTCAAGATGACTGTGAGAAAGGTTTCCTACTAGACGGTTTCCCACGCACAATCCCACAAGCTGATGGCCTAAAAGAAATGGGCATCGCTGTTGATTACGTTGTTGAATTTGACGTAGCTGACGATGTGATTGTTGAGCGTATGGCTGGTCGTCGTGCTCACCTTCCTTCTGGTCGTACATACCACACTGTGTACAATCCGCCTAAAGAAGAAGGTAAAGATGACGTAACGGGTGAAGACCTAGTGGTACGTGATGACGACAAAGAAGAAACAGTTCGTGCACGTCTAGGCGTATACCACGATCAAACAGCTCCGCTAATCTCTTACTACGGTAAAGAAGCTGAAGCAGGTAACACTCAGTACCTTAAGTTTGATGGTACTAAGCAAGTTGCTGAAGTTAGTGCAGAACTTGAGAAAGCACTAGCATAATTGGCTAACAGCCAGTTTTAGAATTTGATATATTGGAAGCGACCTTAAGGGTCGCTTTTTTTGTTTCAATTTTTAGTACGATACCAATCTATATAACTTGATTGCACATGATTCAGAACGGTTCAGACCCGACGGCAGTGGCTAGCAATTGAGAGTGGATGTTGTGTATCTCATATGAAGAATGATTATTCAGACTTTCATTGAGGCGCAATGATCTTAAACTTATGCAGATTAGTATATTACTTTCCAGAAAATCACATATTGGTCTCAGGTATCTATGGAAAATAATAAAAAGCAGGGCGTTTTACTGGTGAACTTAGGAACGCCAGATGCGGCGACCCCCGCTGGCGTTCGTCGATTTTTGAGTGAATTCTTACACGACAAGCGAGTTGTAAACCTAACGCGTTGGCTTTGGTGTCCTATATTACATGGCGTGATTTTACCGATTCGCTCGCCTAAAGTTGCTAAGCTGTATCAGTCTGTCTGGATGGATGAGGGCTCACCACTGCTTGTGTACTCTCAAAGACAAGCTGAAAAGCTCCAGAAAAAACTAGAGATGCCTGTTGCACTGGGTATGACCTATGGCAACCCAAGCCTAAAGACTGGTGTTGAGCAACTGATGGAGCAGGGCGTTGAGGACATCATCGTACTGCCTCTGTATCCGCAGTACTCTGGCACAACCACAGCGGCGGTTTCTGATGGTTTGACCAAAGCCTTTAAGCAGATGCCAGTTATCCCGAGCTATCGCTTTATTCGCGACTACTACGCGCACCCAAGCTATGCAAAAGCATTGGCTGAAAGCGTCCGCAGTCATTGGGATAAAAATGGCAGAGCCGATCATTTAGTGTGTTCTTTCCACGGTATTCCGAAGCGACTGGCTGATGAAGGCGATATCTACCCTCAGCATTGTGAAGCGACAATAAAGCTGCTTGCGGCAGAGTTAGGTTTGTTAGCGGACGATATCACCATGACATACCAATCGCGATTTGGTCGAGAAGAGTGGTTGAAGCCATACACTGACGAGACACTTGAGTCACTGCCGAGTAAAGGCATCAAGAAGATCGACATCATGGCACCTGCCTTTTCGGTTGACTGTTTGGAAACGTTGGAAGAGATTTCAGACCAGTGTAAAGAGACGTTCATTGACGCTGGTGGTTCGGACTTTAGCTACATTATGTGTCTGAACGACAGAGACTCACACATCGACATGATGGCTGAACTAGTGGCGCTTCATCGCTAACTGATATGGCGATTGAATAGATAACAAAAGGGCTGCTCATTGAGCCTGTCTCTTATACACAA
>NZ_JBFRVF010000073.1:0-31349 GCF_041475025.1 Vibrio sp. 10N.222.49.C12
TCCAATTAGGAAACAAAGCCTTTACGCGGTCACTGAATACCAAGCGATGAATGGCTTTCGAGAGTTCGATGAAATATTAGGTCTGTTCAGAAAGTTAGATTCGAGCGAGCTGGCTAGTTTGGTTGAACAGTTTGGCAATAACCTTGATTCTCTAGGTTTAGAGACGTTTTTCCGCGATCTATTAACGTTGAATGAACAACGTAAACATCAAGCATTAGAGCAACTTCTGACTTACGCGGCTGCTCATCAAGACCAAGCGGAGTTTGCTTTGGTTATTGAGCTTAGTCATCAGTATCCAAACGATATTGGTCTATTTTGTGTTCTGCTTCTTAACTTGATCACATTGAACCCGGGTGAAGCGATGTATTTGAATGCGAATACTCCGCATGCTTACATTAAGGGAACTGGGCTCGAGATCATGGCAAATTCAGACAACGTTTTGCGAGCAGGTTTAACGCCAAAGCACATTGATGTCGCCGAGTTGGTTGCCTGTACAGAGTTCAAACCGATCCCGTTTGAACGCTTGTTGTTAGCGCCCTCAAAACTGGGTCAATGTGATAGTTATGATATTCCTGTCAGTGATTTTGATTTCAATATCTTTCATCGCCCTCAGCAAGAAGAAGTGATCACAAGCGGTGCTGAAATTTTGATGGCAATAGATGATGATTTAACGCTAGTGAGCCAAAGAGGTGAGCACTTAACCCTTACGAAAGGGCAATCGGTATTTATCCCGGCTTATATTGGTCATTACGAATTGAGCAGTAATGGCTGTGTTGCCAGAGCGTTTAATTAAGTGAGTGCTCAGCTGGAATTGCTATCAAGTTTTGCGAATGAAGATGTTGGCTTAAAGGGCTAATGGAAGAATGAACAAGCCAAATTCATATTGGCTTGTTCATGTTGCCTATCGATTACTTAATAGTCGGCAAGCTTGTTGCTTCCATATTAATCGACATACTCCAAGATTGTTCCTCTCGAATGGACTTAATAGATCCTCGGTTTGTAAGCCAAGCAGTTTGAGTGTCACGAGGTCCGTCATTTTCAAATTGTGTTTCACTTTCTACTTTACATGCATCAAAGGTACCAGCAGGTACAGTGACTTCTTCTTTACCTAAGTATGTTTCTTGGTAGTTGAAGGTGGGTAGAAAGTAAGGTCGTCCGTTGATAATTTCATCTAATGACGTTTCTACAGATACAGTCCTTAATCCAGGAGACTCAATCCCAATGAATTCACCACTGACTTCGTCATACTCATAGTCATATTGTGATGTTAGCGGTGCATTGGTTGAGGTATCGAAATCTACCACTTGATTGATAATCTTTTGATTATCAGCAATTGCCAGTGGCAACACAGCCTTAGCCGAACCCCAGCCTAGTGAGTCATCAGAGTTAAAGCCCTCTTGACCTAGATAGTGATCTTCAGAGCTATATGAATACTCATACCCCATTAAAACACCTTGCGAATCTTTTATATCGATACGCGTCTTTTCTAGGCTACCTGCTAAGTTAGAAATCCAACTTGGAAGTCCGGTGACTAACGTAACATCATTCAGCCAAGAGAAAGTGTCACCCAAGTAGGTAAACTCATAAGTTAGGTTCTGTGTTACTGCTTCCGGCTCCCACATAGGTGTGCGTTGCACATCGTAAACCGTAACGTCATTAGCTGTAGCGATGAACTGAGCATCCGGCAGTGAGTCGAGACAAGCTTGTAGGTTCAGAGGATGCAGAGGCTGTGGCGTTAATGCGTTATCCAAAATGAACTGTTTAGTTGCTTCGTCAAAGATATAAGCCTCACTACTAGCTTCTTCGATCTCTTTGAAGGTAATACGTACAAAGCCTTCGACTACAGACAAGTAAGCGGAGTTATCTTCTTTTTGGTAGTTAGACCATGTAGCTTGCGAGTGGATAGATTCAGGGATCGTAACTTGACGTAATACCTCGCCATTTACGGATTCATCTTTCCACGAACCGAGTTCTGACAATTTGGAGAATGTAGAATCTAAATTCCATGCTCTTGTATAATAAACTACGGTGCCGTTAGAGAGCAGCTGTGCAAATATTTCAGCATTTTCCATGCCTGCCATTGGAATTAAATCTGCATGATTGTTAGACGCTGTGTCATGACGGTCTGATTCATCTTCAGCAATGGTCGATGCCAAAGTGGCAAGCCATGTATCGCTGCCATTCTTAAAGGCGCTAATGCCGTTACACATGTTATTGAGCGCTTCATAGCGATCCGGAGTGTGCTCGGCACACCAATCACCTTTGTAAAAGGTATAAATGTTGTCGCTGATGTCTTCTACAGACAATTTATATGCGGTTGTGTTGTCAGGGAATTTTAAACCTACTGGCATAATGTTAGACCAAACGTTCTCATCATCCGTTTGATCCATGATTGAACGAACATTGAGCCCACTGATATCTAATTGCTTGGCGCTAGCAACTTCACTAAAAATCGAGCTTCTAGATTCTAGAGTTAAGCTGCCGTCTTCGTTCGGCTTAATGCTGGTTAAGGTATCATCGCTCGCTTCCCAACCGTTTTGTCCTAACACCATGCTATTTGTGTCAGGGGTATATTCAAACTCAACAAATTGCTCAGCAAAGTAATCATAAATATAACTGGTATCGGTAACTGAGTTATCTGCATCAGACTTCAATGTTCCATAGGCAACTACTAAATCTTTGCCAGTGTCATTATCGCCGCCAAACCAATTGATACCGTCTGTTTTGATAAGCTTCGCGAGGTCGGCTTGCTTAGAGCCTTTATTTGCCTCATTTTCTTTAATTTTATCTTCGAGATTAGAGTCATCAATGGCGATGTGATCGCGATTAATACTGCCAGCAATATCGCTTGGGTTGAAGTTATCTCCAGCTGCTTCAATATTTTTTACGACTTCCTCGAGGACTCGAGTGACTTCTTCATTAATTAATGCGGTGAGTGCTTCGACAGAAATACCGGCGCCCGCTGCTGTTTCTGATAGCGCATCCGTGTTCTCTGCCATGACTGAAGCGGTAACTTGAGCAACGCGGTGTAGGTTTTCAAAAGCCGCTTTTTGTGCATCGGCTAAGTCGTTATTGTTTTTGGCTTCGATATAATCTTGCGTTAAATCGAGAGTTGTCCCCAACTTCTCTTGAATAGCTGTTTTAGCTTCTTCTAACGAAGAACCACTCTCTATTTCATTTTGAATCAGAGTCGTTAATGGGCTAATAAATGCGGATTTTGGTGGTGCAGTTAAGCGATAGCTCTTGCTTAGAACGACACCTGGGTTATCGGTATCGATGGTTTGTCCGGCAACCACTTCGATCAACAGAGTACCTTGTTCAAGTTGTTCTTGAGTTAGATTATCAATTGTAAACGAACCATCGTCACCCGTTACGGCACTTGGCTCATCCTTATCACAAATTTTATTACTGTTTAGATCCAAACACGCATTGGCTCCTACCAAATAGCCATCAGCGGCCTTTGCTGTTAAAGACGCTGAAGTTGCTGTTGAACCGCCAGTATCAGTTGTGGAGCTATTTGAACTGTCGCTACCACATCCTGCTATCCCTAGGGCTATTGCCACTGCTAACAGTGAACGTTGACCATTCATGTTAGTTCTCCTATTAAGTTATTGATAAAAATTTACTACTCTGGAATCAATTGGCAGAATGTCATTGATAAATATGACTATTTATAAATTGAATGCCATTGATGAGAAATGTATCAAAGCGGAATGTGGTGGAAATAGCCGGAGTATTTATTCTAGAGACATATCTAACTAGTGGAGTTATATATGCGAGTGATATCTATGGTGAATGTTTGGTACTTGTAATTTACATACTTATCAATTGTAATTATTATATATCTAGTTGTATTTTATAAACTTTTGCAGCTAAGGTGATAAAGTGAGCATCACTGTCATCAACAATTTGATAGCCAAGTGCCTGATAAAAACTGATGGCGCGAGTGTTACTTCTAAAGCTCGACAGAGTGACTTGGTTTCGTTGTTCTTGATGGGCTTTGTTGTGGATGAGTAACATGGCTTTTTTACCAAGAGACTGACCTTGGTATTGAGGGGAAATGATCAGCAGATGAATATGATAGGTGTTTCCGTAAGGCTTAAAGCAGACGAGTCCGACTCTTTCGTTTTTATGGTATATCCAATGAAACCAAGAGGGATGGTAATCGTTTAAAAGTCGCTTACGTTGGAAGTCGTCCTCCCAGCCGAAAACGTTATCTACGTGTATGAAAAGCCCCTGCTTAACAAACGCAAACAGTTCTTCGAATTCAGAATTTGAAACGAGCTGGAATTGTATCTTCTCTTCTTCTATTACCACTCTGTTTACATCCTTATCAAACACCTTTGAATAAGCAAACAGTAACATAATTAAAAAGGTAGTTTTTATCTGTCGTTTGGATTATTTTGATGCAAAAAAGCCATGCGTAGTGCATGGCTTCTGAACTCAATAACAAGGATGTTTTATGCGTTAGTCGTTGTCTTCTGCTTCGATTTCGCTTGCGATGTACTGGCTGTTGACCTTGTAAGCTTCAGCCTCAATACGTTGACCATGTAAAGTATGGAAACTTAGACCATCTTCATAGCGAGTGTTTTGGTTAACGTATACGGTTTGACTGCCTGAGGCTGTCTTAATCACAAAGTTTAATGCTTGCTCGTCGATACTCTGAACCACACCTTCAAAATCGATGTCATTGTCATTCCAATCTTGTGAATCATCGTCGTGTTCAAATTCGATTTCGGTAGCAATATTTTCGCCATTAGTTTGTTTCGTTGTTACTTCGACTTCTGTACCTACGGTCAAGTTTGACTTGTTGCCGTCTTCGTAACGAGTATTGTCATTGACAAGAAAGCGACCTTTGTAGCTTAAATCAAATGATGATTTGTCGTTAGCTACCCAAGTAATAATGCCTTCGATTTCTGTATCATTATCGATCTCATCAAAATCTTCGACTTCCACTTCATCTGCTTTTAATACAGAGTCAGCAATTGAGCCAGTCACTTCAACCCAAAGACCATTAGATAAGTCATAGGTGCTGTCGTCGTTATCGATTTGGGCATTTGAATAGTCGACATTTAGACTTGCACCTAGTTTGAATGTTTTCGCATTGCTATCTAAATCGCTGATCAAACCCTCAACTTCAACCGACTCTGTTAAGTTCGAGTGTTCAAACTTAACAACAGAAAGTACTTTGTAGCCAGCATTTGCGGTTGGTAAAGAAGAGACCATAACCCAATCGCCATTTTCAATTTCACGTGACAGATCTGTAAAGGTCAATGCGATGCCATTGACTTTAAATGTGCCATTATTATGGTTGGCGTCTGAAATAAGACCAACGATGGTCGGTTCAAGACCAACTTGAGCTCCGTTAGTGTGAGCTGAAGCGCTACGAGCATTAGATGAAATGGAAACCATCATGTTCTTTTCTAGGTCTGCAATTGCCACATCTTCGCCTGCATAGTTCGCACTGTCTACTTGATAGCTATAACCATTCACAACGATGGTGTTGCCAGAAACAGAGTCAATGGTACCTTGAATTGCTGATGGAGCTTGCGTGTTGTTATCGTTGCTTCCATTGCTATTGCTGTCACTACCGCCACAGCCAGTTAGAATTAAACCGACAACCGAAATCAGCGCTAACTTTTTCATCTATATACTCTTTATTTAGTTTATTGAGGGTGTATCTTATAAACTCAAACGTGAAGCACTCGTGAAGAAAGGTGAAATAAATCGATGAAAGTTTTGATCGTTGATGACAGCCACAATGTTGCAGAAACCATTGCCGATTACTTAGAGTTGGAAGGGATGGTGATTGATTGTGCTTATCATGGTGAAGCGGCATTGAAGTTAGCGTCTGAGAATTATTATGACGTGATTATTATGGACATCATGATGCCTAAATTGGACGGCATTTCTGCTGTTAGAAAGTTAAGAGAAGAGGTGCAGTGCCCTACGCCAATTCTATTTTTAACCGCTAAAGATAGGTTGGATGACAAAATCGCTGCCTTTCAAGCGGGCGGAGATGATTACTTGGTTAAGCCTTTCGCTATGCAAGAGCTCAGTTTAAGGCTCAACGCATTGGCAAGCCGAGGACCACGTCAAGGTATTGGAAAGCAGAGTTTTGCCGATATTACTCTCAACTCGCAGACCGACGAGGTATACCGAGAAGGTAGGCTTATTAAGTTGAGTCGAATCCAGTTAAAAATACTAAAAGTCCTTATGCGCCATGCGCCAGCAATTGTTTCAAGAATTGAAGTGATTGATTCCGTTTGGGGTGATGAATCGCCAAGCAGTGATGCGCTTCGAAGCCATATTTATGGCCTGCGCAACGCGCTCGATAAAGGGTTTGAACATTCACGATTAGAGACTATTCATGGACAAGGTTACCGACTCAAAGCATAGCGGCTTAAGCCACGCCGATTACCCAAGCATCTACCGAAAAATCCGTCGTAGCTTTGGCTTGATGACCTTGGTCATGTTCAGTCTTTTCTGGACAGTTATTTATATCGCTGAAAACCAGATGGAAGTGATCAGCCTCCATCACTGGCTAGACACTGAAGCTAACCGTTATACGTCTGAATATCAGTCGCTTGGCGAAGATGCGTTGTTGCCGAATGAAAATGAGTTTTCAACCTATTGGAGCGAAAGTGAACTGCCCAATTGGTTAGCTCGATACAAAGAGCCCGGCTTCTATGAACATCTGTTAGGTACAGAAGATAAACATTTTTACGTATTCGAACACCCGTCAGGCAAAGGGCTGATGTATATCTTGTTTCAAGATGACGCCGACGACTACCTCGACGAGTATGAAAGGAGCCTCCACAACTACACCCTCATACTAGGTGGCTTAACCTCCATCTTCATGGTTCTGTATGGGATCTATGTTGTACGCTCGCTGTCGAGGCCACTTAATCAAATAGAAAAGAAAATAGGGCAAATGCACCCTGAGCAGCCAAGTTTTGAAGTTGAGACATCTTACGCTGAAACACGACATATTGAGCAAACACTTTTAGATTCGAAGAATCATATTTCAGGTTTTTTTCAGCGGGAAGAAGAGTTCAATCGATTTGCTTCTCATGAACTTAGAACCCTGATAATGGTGATAAAAGGGTCGGCAGAGCTGCTAACTAAAGTACCCAATCAACCTCCTGTTGCGTTAAAAGCGATTAATCGCTTGCAAGAAGCGAGTGAACAGATGCGAGTGCTGACTGAGATGTTTTTGCTGCTTGGTAAAGAGAGTATCGATGAGCATTATTTCGGTCACTATGACTTGGCAGTCGAAGTTCAGAATCAGTTGCTTGAAATGGCGCCTTTGTTTGCCAAGCAGGATGCGAGTTATGATCTGGACGTCAAAGAGACTGTCACTGTGTATGCGCCAGAGAGCTTTATTACTATTGTATTGAATAACTTAATTAAAAATGCGTTTAGCTACAGTATTGGCGATGTTGGAATTGTGGTGACAGGTTCTCAATTAGTGATCACTAACCGTCATGATGGCAACGAGACTTACAATGCTGGCTATGGTTGTGGCCTAGTGATTGTGCAACGAATTTGTGAGCGAATGGGTTGGAGTTTTGAAACTCAAGATGATGGGCTTCAATTCAGTACTTACTTAGATTTCTCAGTAGATAATTAGGTTGGGTAGCAGGTAGTTTCGATTACAAAAAATGAACCCATTGAGAAGGAGAGTAGTGTGGCTAAGTTAGCCACACTAGCATATGAGTTGTTATACGATCTTAAGCGCGTGATGTCGAGTAAGTTGCTTATGTAGCGAGTCTTTTAATGCCATGCGTTCTACTTTGAGGTTGTGCATGCTGTCGTCATCGATTGGGCTGCCAGAGATTTCTAGTTGGCGGATGTCGTAGTCGAGTTGGTGGTATTTCTGCATGTCTGCTTTGAATTTTTCGTCGTCGTGGTTGAGCTGAACAATGTCTAATTTAAGATCTGGGAAATCTAAGATAAAGGCATGGTTTTCATTGAGCATTGGCACTTCCTCTCTAGTCGAATTATTAACAGTATAGAAGTAATTTTTCGAAAGAAATGTGGTTCAAAACACAAAGCCGTAAAGCGATCAAAAAAGGGCGTAAACTCGTAGGATTATCCTCGAACTTGCGCCCTTTTGTATGTATATAGCTAACTATTTATAGTTATATGTTTAGAACTATAAGAGTTTAAAGCAGAAAGTTTACTTTGCTTTCTTACCAGAGCGTTGCTGCTCTTTGTGTGCAAGCTTCTCTTTTTTGCGTTGCTCGATAAGGTGAGCAGCTTCGCCGCCTACGTGGGTTTCGCCACGAGCATTCGACAGTTGAACTTGCTTTTCACGTTCACGGAAACGGGCTTTCTGCTCGTCGCTGTGCTTATCAATACACTTAGGGCAGCTTACGCCTTTCTCGAAGTGTTTAGAGGCTTTGTCTTCGTCAGTGATTGGCAGGCGACACGCGTTACACACATCGTAACCGCTCTTTTCTAGCTGGTGGTTTACTGCAACTCGACCATCAAATACGTAGCAGTCGCCTTCCCACATACTCTCTTCTTCAGGTACCTCTTCTAGGTACTTAAGAATGCCGCCTTCAAGGTGATAAACCTCATCAAAGCCTTGCTCTTTCATGTAGGCTGTTGATTTTTCGCAACGAATACCGCCAGTACAGAACATCGCAACTTTCTTGTGCTTCTTAGGATCAAGGTTGTCTTCAACGTATTGAGGGAATTCACGGAAGGTTTCTGTGTTTGGGTTTACAGCATTTTTGAAGGTGCCGATGTCCACTTCGTAGTCGTTACGAGTATCAACCAGAATCACATCAGGATCAGAGATCAATGCGTTCCATTCGTTTGGTTTCACGTAAGTGCCGACAACGTGGCGTGGGTCGATGCCCTCAACGCCCATGGTTACGATCTCTTTCTTAAGCTTAACCTTGGTGCGGTTGAATGGTTGTTCTTCGTTGAACGACTCTTTGTAAACAACATCAGCCAAGCGAGAATCTTGTTTGAACCATTGAAGAAGGGCGTCGATAGATTCGCGCTTACCTGCAACGGTACCGTTGATGCCTTCACTCGCAAGTAACAAAGTACCGCGGATTTGGTTGGCTTCTAACACGTCGGTTAGTGGCTGGCGAATTTCTTGGTAATCATCAAGTGCTACGAATTTATACAGAGCACATACAACATATTGAGACATGGTTTTTCCTTTCTGCGAGCTGGAACGTAAATCCAGAGCGGTTGCCTGTTTTGATCAGAACTGAGTATTTCAACTTAGTTCTGTCTTGTTGGCTTATTAAAATCAGGCGCAGTATAACCAAGGCGGTGCGGGACAAAAACCAACCAAACGTAGGGCTATATAACGCCTTTTTTATTGTGGATTTATGGTTTGAGGAACGAAAAAGCCCTGCTGTACAAATACAGCAGGGCTTGGTGTTGAATCTGTCTTACTTAATCAGCGATTACGCTTGGTTAAGTACTTCCGCTAAGCGTTTCACCGCTTCAGTCAGCTCTTCTGGTTTAGCGTTAGTGAAGTTTAAGCGCAGTGCAGCTTTTGCTTCATCAGCCTTTGGATAAAATACTGGGCTTGGTACAACCGCCACACCATTCGATAATAGAGTTTTAGCCAATTCGAAGGTGTCGCACTCTGGGATCTCAACCCAAATGAACATCCCGCCATCGACGGCTTTTAACACGCAATCTGCAGGCAGTTGTTTCTCTAGCTCTGAGAACAGCACTTCATAACGAGACTTGTACAGGGTGCGAATGTTCTCCATGTGTACGCCAAAGTCTTCATGTTTTAGAAGACCAACAAGCAGCGCTTGCATGGGTACACTTGAGTGTAAGTCAGCGCCTTGCTTCACTTTGATCAGTGGTTCAAGGTAGCTGCGTTTACCTGTTACCGCGCCAATACGTAGACCTGGCGATGCAATCTTAGAGAATGAACGAAGAACGATAGAGTTATCAGGGCAGAACGAAGAAACCAACGGCAGCTCTGTGCCTGTGAAACGTAGCTCACGGTATGGCGCATCTTCAATGAATGCCACGTTGTATTTGATACACAGCTCAGCCACTTTTTGACGAGTTTCTGTTGCCCAGCACACACCGGTTGGGTTGTGAAAATCAGGCACCGCGTAGAACATTTTTGGCGCTTGCTGTGCAAAGCATGTTTCCAATTCATCTAGATTCGGCCCAAATTCGGTTTGAGACACGGTCGCAATGTTTGCTTGAACTAGGCCAAACACCTGCATCGCACCTAAGTAGCTTGGCGCTTCCATGACAACCACATCACCTGGGTCGACATACGCACGCGCAATCAAATCCAAACCTTGCTGAGAGCCAGTACAAATCATTGCCGTGTGTGACTCTGGCAATTGGTAGCTTTGCGTTAGGTGCTCAAGCAAAGGGCCATAACCAGCAGTCGACCCATATTGGAAAACTTCCGGCATGTTCGCTAGGTCTTCTAACGTTGGCTTCATTAAATCAATAGGGAACGTTTTCTCATCTGGCAAACCACCGGCCAATGAAATGACATTTGGATCGCTTGCGGCCGCGAGAATTTCTCGAATGTATGAAGATTGAATCTGTTGTAATGACTGTGCGATTTCCATGTGTTGTGTCTCGTCGTTTATCGTTTTTATTCTATCGCTTGATATTACACGGCAATTGTAAAAACTAGCGTGTCCGTTTATGCTCTTAAACATGTCCATTTATGCTATTTAAACGATGTCACGTCAACACATATCGCGAATCAATGATGTCCTGTTCCATATTCACCAAGACATCAGTCAGCCTTTGTCTGCCAAAGAGTTATCTGAGATAGCGGCCTATTCAGAACAGCACTTTCATCGCACCTTTAAAAGCGTGGTCGGGGAGTCGTTGCATCAATATATCCGACGCACTCGAATGGAGTATGCAGCCAACCAATTGATGTTTGATACCAGCTCGTCAGTGGTCGAGATCGCCCATAAATGTGGCTTTAGCTCGGTGTCTTCGTTTAGTCGAGCATTTAAAGCGACCTTTAATATGTCTCCGGGCGAGTGGCGTAAACACGATTTACAAGTAGCAGAAAAACCCTATTTGAAAGATTCCGAAGTGGCGGCGGGCTATTTGAATGTGGCGCAGCGAGTATTGCCCGAACCCAAGATCGTTGAAGTGCCTGAACGCATGGCGGCCTATGTTCGACATACGGGTTATAACCGCTCTATTCGCAATGCGTGGTTGATATTGAAAGCGTGGGCGAATTCCGAACAGCGTGATTTTTCGAGCCAATTTGGTTTGCATCACTCAAACCCTGCTTGGGTTGAAATGGATCAGTGTCGTTATGTCGCGTGTATCGCGATTGATGAGCCGATTAAGTATCGTAGCGTAGTTAATCAGATGGTGATTCCGGGCGGCTTACACGCTGTGTTTCGACTAAATGGCCGCTATGGAGAACTGCTACCACAGATCAGTATGGTGTTAGAAAAGTGGCTACCCACATCTGGTTTCAAACAGCGCTCGACTCCCGCGTATGTGCATTATCATCAGAATCATTTTCTCAACACCGATGAAGTGTTCGAACTCGATTTCTACCTTCCCGTGAGCTTTTACTAATCGATGGTTGTGCTGTTTTGTTGAACCAGACTTTGATCTTTTGTTGAGACAAATTAGCACAACCAATAGCAGCTAACGATTTTATGCAGTTGGCCTAAGATAAAGATGCTTTGTTGATAATCTACTCTAAGTAAATGATGACAATGTACGGATTAAACGATAGCATTTCGTTCTAATTGCAAATAGTTCTTAATATCACTCGATAGAATATGACCATTACCCACAAAGATTATCTGAAAATCGCTTTCCCTTTCATCATCTCAACGGTGACACAGCCTCTGTTAGGTGCTGTGGATACCGCTGTTATTGGCCAACTTGGTATTGCTGAATTGATTGGTGGCGTAGCGATCGGCACCATCATTATGAACACCATGTATTGGTTGTTTGGTTTTTTCCGTGTCAGTACCACGGGCCAAAGTGCGATGGCACTGGGTAAGGGAAACCGCACTGATTTGGCGGGTAGCTTGATGCGTCCGTTTGTGCTGTCTGGTTTAGTGGGTTTGATCTTTATCTTGATACAACCACTCATCTGGCAAGGCGCAATGTGGGTGATAGAGCCTGAAGCCAATGTAGCCGAGCACGCGCATATCTACTTCAGTATTTTGATTTATGGCGCGCCTTTCGTGTTGCTTAACTACACCATTATTGGTTGGTTAATGGGACAGGCGAAAGCCAAAGACGTTCTTTATACACAAGTGTTTGGTAATGTGTTGAACATTGTCTTGGATGCGGTGTTTGTACTTTATTTCGATTTGGGTGTCGCAGGTGTGGCTTACGCAAGTTTGATTGCACAAGTTACCACCTTTGCGATTGGTGTGACCTTGGTGATGAAGACCAGCAATATCTCGGTCTCTGAGTTCCTGCAAGGCTCGAAGATGACCAAGAAAGACCTATCGACAATCATCTCTTCGAATACTGATCTATTGCTTCGCACCATTTGTATCTTGGTGTTCTTCAACATGATGGCGCGTACTGGCTCTAAACTGGGTACCGATGTTCTAGCGGCTAACGCGATCTTGATGCAGGTGACTTTCATAGTCAGTTACATGTTTGACGGCATTGCCAACGCATCAAGTGTATTTGCGGGTAAAGCGGTGGGACAGAAGAATCCTTCAATGTTGGATCGAGTATTAAGGCTTAACTTCCAATGGACGGCAGGTTTCATTGCTGCGCTGACGCTTTTAACCCTGATATTCAAAGACATGATTGTTTTCTTGTTTACCGATATTCCAGCGCTGGTCACGCTGTACCAAGAGATGGCCCCGTGGCTGATTGTGTTCCCGCTAGTGGCTGGCTTTGGCTTAACGGTTTACGGCATCTTTACCGGAACGGGAACCACGCGTCCGGTTAGAGACTCAAGCATCGTGACTTTGTTGGTATTCTTAGCGGTACAGGCATTCACCGTCGATATTTGGGGTAATCATGGTTTGTGGTTGGCGTTTACTCTGTTCTATCTTGGGCGTATTGCGTTCCTGTATCCGTTCATCGCACAAGTTAAGCAGAAGTGTTACCCAGTCGAAGATACCGCTCATGGTGCCATTAACTAAGTAACCTAATCACCACCTGTAATATTTTATGAAAGCGCTTTACTATTTTTACACGATAAATTTAGTGAGTGCTTTTTTGTATCGGTAAAAATCACCTCGAAGGGTCAACACGCCCTAATGAAAATTGGTCAATCAAACAGCAAATAAAGTGCGATGCAGTTCAATGTTCTCTTTTCATCATGTCGGCTAAATGATAGAGTTGTTATGTTATAACATCTATATGTGAGTATCTGCGTGAACACCCCACTTTTGTCTGTTGACCACCTAACGATCAAAACCTCTTCGAGAACCCTTTTCCAAGATATCCACTTCGATGTTTATCGAGGTGATCTGTTGGCGATCATGGGACCGTCAGGCATTGGTAAGTCGATGCTTTCTCGCGCTATTGCCGGGTTTCTGCCAGAGACGGTCGAGTTTGAAGGTCATATTTCTCTGTCTGGTGAAGCGGTATGTGGTTTGCCTATGCTGCAAAGAACTGCCACACAGCGCCCCGCAGTTATCTTCCAAGATGCGCTTCAAGCTTTGAACCCTCTGGTTTCAATAGAAGGTCAACTCTGCCTTGCCTTGACGGGAACTCGCACTAAGCTTAAATCAAAAGAAAAAATTCAAATTACCGAGTTGCTGAATCAACTTGGTTTTCCTAATCCAGAAACCATCTTGCCGTTGTACCCGAGCCAAATTTCGGGCGGGCAACGCCAACGTGTTTGTATTGCGATTGGCTTGCTGAGTAACGCCGATATTATCATCGCCGATGAACCAACCAGTGCGTTAGATCCCGTGACAGAGCAAGAGATACTTAAGCTGATTCGACACAATGTTAAACAGCGTCAAATTGGTGGTTTACTCATCACCCATGACCTGCATAGCGCGTTGGCGTGTGACAAGTTGTTGGTCATCGATGATGGCGGTGTGGTGGCTTACGGTGCACCGAAACATGCACTTGAGTCGAGCTCTCACGCTTTCTGCTGTTCATTGAGAGACTTAATCGAATGAGCTCGACCTTATCACTAAACTCAGAAGCCTCGCCATTAATGCCAGTGACTGATTCAGAAACACAAACACCGATAGAGATTAAGTTCGACAATGTGAGTGTTCACTACTACTCCGTACCAAGTTGGTTGGGTGGTAAAGCGTTCAAAGCGCTACAGAACATAGACCTTAATGTTGAAGACAAAAGCCTAGCAATTGTTGGGCGTTCTGGTGCCGGTAAATCAACGTTAATTGAACTGCTATTTGGCCTTAAAGCGCCAACCGTTGGTCGAATAAACTTGTTCGGTTATTCGCTCCCAATTCGCGATAGCAAAGCGCAAGCAACGGTGTGTCGCTTGATTCAATTGGTGCCTCAAGAGCCCCACACTAGCCTCAACCCTTACTATACCGTTCGACAGATCTTAGCCGAACCTCTAAGTAACTTAGATGTTTCGGGTAATCATGAAGCCATCATTGAAGAGGCGCTTTCAGACGTTGGATTGCCTGCCAGTTTGCTCTTACTGAAACCTAATCAGCTTTCTACAGGTCAAGCTCAACGTGTGGCTATTGCTCGGGCTCTTGTCGTTAGACCCGCAGTGCTGGTGGCCGATGAACCTACTGCCAGCCTTGACCCAGTGAATCGCCAAAGGTTGTTGGACTTGGTTAATTCATTAAAAAAGAAGCGCGATATGCGCCTTATTTTGGTTACTCACGATTTAGGTGCCGCAAAAGCCCTTTGTGAAGAAATACTGGTACTCGACCATGGTGAAATGGTGGAGCACGGACCGACCGATCAAGTGATGAGTAAACCTGCTCATCCTGCGACTCAGATGCTGATCGAGTCTCAGCCTCTTTCGAAATCTACTTGTTAAACACAACCTTATTTATTAAAAAAATACAGCTACAGAGAAAAAATAATTATGCGTTTTAATTCAATCAAACTGGCTTGCACGCTTGCGTTGGCTCTGCCTTTGACGGGCTGTTTTGACTCTCAACCAGGGTCTAGCGATGCCGCAGTAAAATCTGAAATCCGAGTTGCGATGATGCAACCACCAAGAACGGGCCTATCGCCACTTTCTGATGACGCGTTCAAACTATCACGTTGGAGCACGGCTGAAACGTTAGTCAACTTGAGCCCAACCTCAGAAGCAGAACCAATGCTAGCGACTGATTGGAAACATCTTGATCCACTGACTTGGCAGTTCACGATTCGCCAAGGCGTTAAATTCCATGACGGTTCGACATTAACGGCAAACTCTGTAGTGAACTCTCTACAAAAAGCGCTTGAAGCAGCACCTAAGCCACGCATTCTAGATGGTGTCGATCTCGAAGTGAAAGCGATGGACAACTACCGCGTAGAGATCAAGACCAGCTTTGATGACCCTCTGTTACCAAGCCGTTTATCAAGCCCTCAATTAGCGATTCTTGCAGCAAGTGCTTACCAAGAAGATGGCCGTGTTAGCCCAATGGGTGCAGGTACGGGCCCGTTTGAGTTGACTGAAATTAACGGTACAACCAGCGCGAAGCTAAAACGTTTCGATGGCTACTGGGGTCAAAAAGCACAGGTTGAATCTGTGATTGCAGAATACGTTCCTAACGGCTTTGCTCGTGCTGCAGCTCTAAGAACAGGCACGGCAGACATCGTTGAAGCAGTGCCCGTTTCACAAATCGCGACCATTGATCCGAACCTACTTTATGAAGTGGCGATGCCTCGTACCAATACGCTTTACCTAAACAACAAGTCAGGCGTATTCAGCGATATTAACTTGCGTAAGGTTGCGGCGGCTGCGGTGGACCGAGAGCAAATCGTGAATACCGTTTATGAGAACCATGCGGATATTGCACAAGGTCTATTAGGTCCTGCACTTGCTTGGGCTGAACCAATTCGACCTGAAGGTCAGGCAGTTGACAAAACGCTAAAAGCGAACGGCGAAAGCATTGTTATTGGTACCTTTACCGACCGTGCAGAGCTTCCAGAAGTGGCAGCGCTACTGAAGCAACAACTTGAAGCGGCTGGTTTCAAGGTTGAGCTGGATATTCGTGAATATGCTCAGATCGAGAACGATGCGCTATCTGGTAAGTTTGACGCGTTTATCCTTTCTCGTGCAACGGTTCTAGATTCGGGTGACCCAGTGGCTTACATGATGAGCGACTTTGGTTGTAAGGGTTCATTCAACCTTGGCCAGTTCTGTTCTCAAGAGGTAGATAAAGCACTGAATCACGCTGACCTACAACCGCTAGGTGCGCTGCGTCACCAAGCGATCATCGAAGCTGAACAAAAAATCCTTAACGATTTCGCGGCTATCCCGCTGCTTCACGAACGTGTGATTCAAGGTGAAAGTGAGCGTGTAAGCGATGTCGTTCGTGACCCAAGTGAACGTCGCTTGGTTGACCAAACTACACAGGTCAAAAAAGCGACACAAGTTAACCCGGCAACACAGGCTAACTAAATAAATGTTATCTGCTGAGACTCTGCGTCGAACTCTATTTATCTTGACGCCTTGGCTATCAAGAATCGCCTCACTGATTGTGGTGGTGATTCTTGTTGGTTTGATGCCTGACATTGCAGGCATCGATCCAAGCCAATCTATTCTGCGGGCTAGGGCGGGGCAACAACACCTGCTTACGCCTGAAGCTTTAGCCGCGGTGCGAGCTGATTTACAGCTGGATCGTTCGGCAAGTGAGCGCCTAATCGACTGGGTTGGTAGTGCCTTCTCTGGGGACTTAGGTACATCATGGATAGATGGCTCTTCGGTTGCATTAAGCATTCAAAAAACAGCATCTACGTCTCTGTTCTTGATGTCTAGCGCACTTGTGATGACTTTCGTACTGTGTGGTGCAGGCTTACTTGCTACCTTACGCAGTTGGAAGAAGGGCAAACTAGGGCAGAGTTACAGCAGTTTAAGCACCGTATTAATATCCTTGCCAGAGTATGTGGTGGCCTCGGTATTAATATTGGTGTTCTCTATCTGGTTAGGTTGGCTACCACCGTATGGTTGGCAAGGTTGGCAAGATATCTGGCTACCGAGTTTAGCGCTCGCACTGCCTGCAAGTGGCTTGTTTAGTCGTCTACTCAGAGACAGTTTACAACGCGTTCTCAATGAACCTTGGGTGATCACTTGGCTCAGTGCCAACGTTCATTCCAATCAAATTATTCGCTTTGCGCTGAAAAGAGCGCTGAGCAGTCTGATCCCGCAAATCGCGATGATCGTGATTGGCTTAACTGGTGGCGCAGTCGCGGTTGAGCTTATCTTCTCGATTCCGGGTATCGGGCGCATGATTCTTGGTGCAGCCAAGGCGCAAGACTTACCAACGCTGCAAGGCGGCTTATTGGTGTTGCTGCTATTTTCAATTGCCGTGAGCAGCATGAGCTTGTTTGTTCAGCAATTGATTCTTGGCCACAGCCTGAAAAGCGGCAAGCTCATCAGTAGCCACTCTTCGTTTCGTTTTACCCAGAACCGCGCAAAGCGTGTCACTGCTTTTGCGATCTTCTCTTTCCTAATTGCTATCGTTGTATGGGCTGCATTCCGAGACCCATACACTAGCCAATTCGCACGCTTGGCATCACCGAGTTGGCAAGCACCTTTGGGCGCAGATGGCATTGGTCGAGACCTACTGGCGAGAATTGGTTCTGGTATGATTGCGACCTTCCAAGCCGGCATATTGGCAACGTTCTTGAGCTTGGTGACGGGCATCATCATGGGTTTCAACACCCGCTTTAGCCAAGGCCTTATCGAGATCACTAAGGGTATCCCATACATCATTGCAGGCTTGCTTGTTGCAGGCTTAACGGGGATGAATCCGAACAGCGCATTAATCGCGATTGTATTGGTGTCGTGGGCGCCGCTAGCTGCACACTGCTCAAGCTTGATCGTAGAAGCCAAGGCTCAACCTTATACACACCTCGCGCCACTATGGGGCACCAGTAAGCTTAGAATCTTCCGTTTCTACTTGCTTCCGTATGTGTTGCCACCGTTGTTAAGACACGCGATGTTGAGGCTACCGGTTATCACTCTAAGTCTGACCTCGCTGAGCTTCATCGGATTAGGGGCAAAGCCACCAACACCTGAATGGGGTTTGATGATCGCAGAGAACCTTCCATACATTGAGCGCGCGCCATTAGCAGTCATGGGGCCAATTGTTGGGCTGATCTTGTTGGGTGCAGCCATTAACATGATGTTTGATGACTAACGTAAAGATCCGGTCGCTGAGGTTTCTAAATTGACGATCCGATTGGGTATTCGATTTAGCATTTATGTTGTAACCTTAGCCCTGCTTTTTAGAGACGCTTTTTGATCGGCTCGAAAGTTAAACAGGCCCTAGTTAAGTGTAAAGGATTCAACATGTATCTCGTTTTGTATTGCCACAATATTGGTATGACCGATTTTTCTTTCTTTGAGACGGAAGACTTCGACAAAGAAGAGGGTTATATCGTGCGAGGAAAATGGCCGAACGAAAAAGCGTTCCGTGATTACTTAACCAAAGAGTTTGGTGACATGAACGAGTTCCAAGTGATCGACTTAATCGCCAAAGGCGCAGAAGCAGAACACTACTCGCCAGAAGAGTTGGTGCGCTTAGCTCAGTAGCCGCTAGCTCAGCAATATCTAGCTCGGTAATACGTTTTAAATCGAATAAACAAATGGCAGCCTGATTGGGCTGCCATTTTTCGTTTTAAGCTAGAGCACGTTGCTCGCAGTATGAGTGGATCTACTGCGCCACTTCGTCCACCAAGTACAAGATTGATTGATACGGAATGCCACTGTGGTGTGATAAACCGATCTCACAGGTTCGGCTGTTACTAAAGCCACGAGTGCAGTTGCTCGGCACTTGTTCCTTGAGTGGGTGGACTGCCGCTTCATTTAGTTCTGGCGTAGTGAAGCCTTTGTCACCTGCCCAACCACAACATTGAATATGCTCTGGAACAATCACCTCTTCGGTACACGCCTTAGCAAGGTTTAACATCGCGCCTTCTAAGCCCATTCGACGAGAGCTACACGTGACATGCAGCATCACGGTTTCTTGTAGCGGCTCAAGCGTCAGATGTTCAAGCAAATATTGATTCACAAACCCTGTTGGCTCTAACACCTCTAATGGCTTGGTGAACTGTTCAATACTGCGTTTAGCACATGGGCTGGTATCCATCAATATTGGGTATTCACCCTGACGACTGGCTTGCCATAGCACTTCTTCCAACTGCTGAGCCTTCGACTGTGCTAAGTCGGTCATTCCTTTGCTGTCGTAAGGCATACCACAGCATTGGTCATCTAGCTTCTTCGGTAGAATTACCTCGAATCCTGCCTTGTTGAGCAAAGACATGGTCACTTCAGTAAGAGGACGTTGGTCGCCCGCATCGCTTTGTTGCCCCATGGTTCGACTGGCACACGAAGGGAGGTAAACCACTTTCTTCGCGTTGTTCGATGTTTCGGCTGTCATTAGTGAAGCCGTGAGGGAGTGATTGTTGGATTGCGGCATCTCTGGCATCCAAATCGGTGTCGCGCCTTTGGTCACTGAGCGTAGGCCATTGGTAAGCTTGCCGACCGTGTTGGCGCCCAGAACCTTACTCGCCACTTGGTTGGTTTTGAGGCCAGCCTTGGTCAGCTTAGTGGTGGTCGAGAAATGATCCGCTGTCCACTTAGCGATTGGTGTGAACTTCTCATACTTGGCAACACGAAGCTTCTTCACTAAGTCACCCGTATTAATACCTACCGGACAGCGCTCAGCACACAGGCCTGTTGCCGCGCAGGTATCAATGCCTTGGTATTCGAAGGTTTTCTCTAGTTCACTGGCTTCTATCTCTTCACCTGCTTCTCGGCGGCGTTGCAGTTCTCGGTACAACACAATACGTTGGCGAGGTGACAAGGTCAGTGTGCGAGACGGGCAAACAGGCTCACAGAATCCACACTCAATACAGCGGTCAACAAGGTCGTCGGCAGCAGGCATTGGTTTTAGGTCGGTGATGTGGGAATTTGGATTGTCGTTGATGATAACGCCGGGGTTGAGCAGCCTTTCTGGGTCAAACAGCGCTTTGATCTGTTGCATCAAGGCATAGCCATCTTTGCCCCATTCCAATTCCACATAAGGTGCCATGTTTCGGCCCGTGCCGTGTTCCGCTTTCAGTGAACCTTGATACTTCACTGCAACTAGCTCGGCAACGTCATCCATGAAACCGCCGTAACGGTCGATCTCTTCTTGGCTGTCGAAGCCTTGGGTAAACACAAAATGAAGGTTGCCTTCGAGTGCATGGCCGAAAATGATCGCTTCGCTGTAGTCGTATTTATCGAACAACTCTTGCAGCTCTCGAATACCGTTAGCCAGGTTTTCAACAGGGAAAGCCACGTCTTCGATGATAACGGTTGTGCCAACTTCACGAACGGCCCCAACTGCTGGGAACATGCCTTTTCGGATGCCCCACAGAGTCGCGACTGTCTTCGGATCGGACGTGAAAGGGACTGATTCAACAATTGTGTATTCAGTCAATGCATCCAAAATTGATTTACATTGTAAATCTAAGTCCTGCTGGGAGCTGGCGTGTGATTCCACCAAAATAGCCGCCGCTTCTAAATCTAGGTTTGGCATAAACGCAGGCATACCCGGTTTATCCGCGACAGAACGTAGCGCCCTGCCGTCCATCAACTCAACGGCTGCAACCGGAGTTTTGGATAATGTAGTTACGGCTTTACTTGCTTGCTCGATGTCGGCAAACACCAATAGCGCTGAAGCTTTGTTCGGGTGTTCAATCACCGTGTTGTAAGTGATCTCGGCTATGAAGCCTAGTGTGCCTTCTGAGCCAATCATCAGGTGTTTTATGATCTCAATTGGGTCGTGGTAATCGACCAATGCATTGAGCGCGTAGCCGGTGGTGTTTTTAAGACGGTACTTGTGGCGGATTCTGTCTGCCAGTTCTTGATTTGAGCTAGTCTGTCTGTGTAAATCAATAATGCCTTCAAACAACGTTTTGTGTGATTGCTTGAAAGCTTCAACGCTGGCGTTATCTGCCGTATCAAGCAGGGAACCATCACTAAATACGATTTTCATGCTCTCGACGGTGCGATAGGAGTTTTGCGCAGTACCACAACACATACCGCTGGCGTTGTTCGCGGCAATACCGCCAATTTTACAGGTGTTGATAGAGGCTGGGTCTGGGCCGATTTTACGTTGGAAAGGGGCGAGGTATTTGTTAGCATCAGCACCAATCACACCCGGTTGAAGGATAATCTGATTGCCGTTGTCGACGATTTCATGACCACGCCAGTCGTCGGTAAGGGTGATGAGCACCGAGTCTGAAACCGCTTGTCCTGACAGGCTGGTGCCTGCGGCGCGGAAGGTAAAGTGAATGCCGAGTTCGCGACAGCTTTGAATGGTGAATATCACTTCGTCTAAGTTTTTAAGCCTTAGAACCATTTTCGGCACCAAGCGATAAAAACTCGCATCGGTGCCGTAGGCCAATCGCTTTGCCTCTTGCGTGACAATGCGTTCCGTTTCTATTTTTTGAGCCAGTATCGCTGCAAGCTGCTGATAAGCTTGTGCGTCGATTACTCGCTCATGGGATGTGTTTGTCTCCATCTTTGCTTCCTTGTGCTTCTTATTTGGCACTGATTTGCTTTTTTGTTTTTTTATTTTATTTTCCAGTGCTTAAACGGTGTCACAACGGCAGTGGAATTGCTGTGACACCGATTGAACTTCGGTCTAAGTAGACCAAAGCATTACAGTGAATCAACGGACTTAATCTAGCCCCACCAAAGATTCACGGGTTAAGTCTTTGATTGTCTTGGCGCCAGTTAGAGTCATCGCAACGCGCATCTCTTTGTCGTACAGGTCGAGTAGGTTCTCAACGCCTGCTTGTCCTTGAGCCGCTAACGCGTAGACGAATGAGCGGCCAAGTAAGGTGCAATCTGCGCCCATCGCCATCATGCGCACTACATCTAAGCCAGTACGAATGCCAGAGTCGACCAGAATCTTAGTGTCGCCTTTTACTGCATCTGCAATTGCAGGCAGTGCTTTAGCACTTGATAGAACACCGTCAAGCTGGCGGCCGCCGTGGTTTGAAACCACAATGCCGTCTGCGCCAAATCTCACCGCATCCTTTGCATCTTCTTCATCAAGAATGCCCTTGATGACCATTGGACCGTCCCAGAAATCACGAATCCACTCTAGATCTTTCCATGAAATCGACGGGTCGAAGTTATCACCTAACCAACCGATGTAGTCTTCCAGCTTGGTAGGAGAACCACGATAAGTAGAGATGTTGCCTAGGTCGTGCGGTTTACCAAGTAGGCCAACATCAACTGCCCAGCTAGGATGACGCATAGATTGGAATACACGACGTATTGCTGCATTTGGGCCACTCATTCCTGAGTGCATATCACGGTAGCGAGCGCCAGGTACAGGCATATCAACCGTGAAAACCAGCGTTGTTACGCCTGCCGCTTTTGCACGTTCCAATACGTTCTTCATGAAGCCACGATCTTTTAGCACGTAAAGCTGAAACCACATTGGGCGTTCGATCTTAGGTGCGACTTCTTCAATTGGGCACACCGACACGGTAGACATGGTAAAAGGAATCCCCTTGTTGTCAGCCGCTTTAGCCGCTTGTACTTCGCCACGTCGTGCGTACATACCGGTTAAGCCAACTGGCGCTAAGGCGATTGGCATTGCCAGCTTTTCGCCGAACAACTCGGTTTCCAAATTCAGATCTGACATGTCATTGAGGACACGTTGCTTGAGCGCGATCTCTGCAAGATCGGCGGTGTTGCGGCGTAGGGTATGTTCTCCGTAAGAACCGCCGTCAATGTAGTGAAAAAGAAACGGCGGTAATTTCGCTTTTGCTGCGGCGCGGTAATCAGTCGATGCGGATATGATCATAATTTCAGTCCTAAATTCTTGGGATGTTGCCCTTCTATGAGAGCTTGGCTTGGGCTGCTTTAATTCTTGAAAAGTAAGTGTTGGCTCTTTCTTAAACGGTGAAGCGATTAACCGGTGAAGTAACTAATTGGTGAAGCAACTAGTCTATGAAGCAAATAAACAGTGAAACAGTGAAACAGAGAAGCAATAAAATGGCGTTAATACCCGAGGGTGTTGATGTGTTTTAGTATCCATTCCGAAACTCATCAACTGTCTTATTAGACGGTGTTGCAGTCGGGGAATTGAGTATTAACGCCAAGTGCTTTTGTAACGACTTATGGTTTACATAAGTGCGTCTGTCATTTTGAAACCGTAGACAACTACTAGGCCAATGATTCCGGTCATCACCAAGTAGTAGAACGTTGGGATAATCGTTTTACGTAATGTTGCACCTTCACGTCCTAGTAAGCCTACGGTTGCCGATGCGGCGACCACGTTGTGAATCGCAATCATGTTACCTGCTGCTGCGCCCACCGCTTGTAGAGCGACAACCACCGCACTAGAGATCGACAGTGTTTGTGCTACTTCGAATTGGAACTGGCTGAACATCATGTTTGAAACTGTGTTAGATCCTGCAATGAAAGCACCTAACGCACCGATCGTTGCACTTAACGCTGGGAATGCGCCGCCGACTAGGTCAGCTGCAAAGTTAGCAGTTGTTACTGGCATACTCGCTAAATCAGAACCGTTCACACCTGAGTTAATGAAGATACGGACCATTGGGATGGTGAACACCAATACAAAGCCGGCACCAATCAGTGTTTTGCTCGATTCCCCAAAGGCTTTAGCCAATGGTGCTGCGCTGCGTGATTGCATTAGAACAGCAACCAGTGCGACGAAGACCAAGATGCCGCCAGGTAGGTACAGAGGTTGAATCGCTGTGCTTACGCCTGTCTCGCCAAGGATGTTGCTGAAAGAAAGGCTAACGCTCTTAAGTAGGCCTTTGAACTCAGGGCTCACACGGCTAGCAACTAGAGTGACAGCGAGCAGCACGTAAGGTGCCCATGCCATCGCCATGCTCATTTTCTTATGGCTTTGGTTGTTGTCATCAAGGTCGATTTTCAAAGAACCTAACCATTCTGCTGGCCACTTGTCTTCGCTCTCAAAATCCCATTTTGATTTAGGTACTAGGAAGCCGCGTTTTGCTGCTGTTACAACAATCGCAAGGCCAACCAAACCACCAATCAGTGATGGGAACTCAGCACCTAAGAAAACACCTGTTAGTGCGTAAGGAATAGTGAAAGCAGCACCTGCGAACAGTGCGAACGGCAGGATATCAAGACCTTCAGTCCAGCTTTTGTTCTTACCGAAGAAGCGAGTCAGCATCATCGCCATCAATACAGGAATCATCACACCAACACAGGCGTGGATGATCGCAACACTTGACGTGATTTGTTGTAGGTAAGCGTCCCATGTTGAACCATTGGCAATCAGGCTTTCACCGATGTTGTGCGTATCTAAACCTTTGTTCACACCAACGATGATAGGTGTACCAACCGCGCCGAATGATACTGGCGTAGATTGGATCATCATGCCCATCAGTACCGCAGCCAGCGCAGGGAAGCCGATAGCAACCAGCAGTGGTGCAGCGATGGCAGCTGGTGTGCCGAAGCCAGATGCGCCCTCAATGAATGAACCGAAACACCAAGCAATGATGATTGCTTGAACACGACGGTCAGCGGATATATCAGTGAATCCGTTGCGGATGGTGGTGATAGCTCCGGTGTGTTTCAAAGTGTTTAATAAGAAGATGGCGCCGAACACAATCCAGAGAACCGACACTGTAATGCCGAAGCCTTGGAATACAGAAGCCAGCACGCGAGTGCCAGACATGTCCCAAGCAAGTAGGGCGATAGCAACGGTTAAGGCAAATGCCACAGGCATCGCTTTTTTTGCAGGCCAGTTAAGGCCAACCAGCAGAATCGCTGCAACAACTATTGGTGAAAATGCCAATAGGGCTAGTAGAGTTTCACTCATGGGTACTTCCTCGTACTGTTTTCAAACGTTCATGTTTGAAGTAAAGATCACGTTATGGTTTGTCATTATTTGAATCGCTTTGGCCTCTAAACGGGAACCTTCTTTAGGCGAATCTTGTAATTGGAATGACTGTTTTTGTAATTGTTTTGTTAATTTGGCGTGAATTTACCCCTTTATTTTTTATTGATATAGGGAAATAATGAAAATAATTAATTCCAAAATTGGCATAATCAGATGCGAGCAGACGATTTGATCCTGTTTTCACAGGTGGTAGAACTAGGCAGCTTCAGTAAGGTGGCAGAGCAAAATAACCTTACAAATTCGGTAGTTAGTAAAAGAATTGCGCGTTTAGAGGAAGAGATTGGCGTGCAATTATTATATCGAACCACGCGTAAATTGACCTTGACTGAGGCGGGCAAGGCAATGTTACACGGGGCCAAAAATGTGAAGCAGGCAGCTCAAGAGGCTATGGACGCAGTTTCAGGCTTTGGTGAAAATGTCAGTGGTCATATCAAAATGTCAGTGCCTACTATCTCCGGAGATTTGATTCTCGCAGACGCTGTGGCCGAGTTTTGTAATATGCACCCAGGTTTAACGGTCGATATGTCTCTGAATAATCGCTTTGTCGACTTGGTTGAGGATGGTCTCGATTTGGTGATTCGAACCGGCTACTTGGAAGATTCAAGCCTCATTGCTCGTCATATATTGGATTCACAATGGGTGGTGTGCGCTTCGCCGTCTTATATTGCTAAGAACGGTAAGCCGATGCTGCCTAAAGATTTAGTGCAGCACAATTGCTTGCAATACGCCTATCAAACAACGGGTGCTAGCGAATGGCAGTTTCTGCATAGTAAAGATGGCTGTACCGACAATGACAAATATATCGTGCGTGTTGCGGGCTCTTTTTCGACTGACAATGCGACCGCGTTAAGAAAAGCGGCGCTGGGTGGGCATGGTGTGGCGTACGTACCACGTTGTCTGGTTTATCACGACATTCGCAATGGTCAGCTGGTGGATATCTTCCCTGATTTGGTAGGCAAAAAGTTGGGAATTTATGCGGTGTACCCTTTTACTCGCCAGCCACCAAACAAGATTAAGTTATTGATTGAACATATCAGAACGCGCTACTTGACGATTTCTCACTATTTTTAATAAGGATCACGATGAGCTATTTAAAAGAGTATCCATATCCAATCACCAATAAACAGATCGTCAGCGATGACTACTTTGGTCAGATAATCGAAGACCCATATCGTTGGCTAGAAGACGACAGAAGTGACGAGACCGCGAAGTGGGTGGCGAGTCAAAACGCAATCACGTTTGATTACCTCGCTCAAATCCCGTATCGCGCGGAACTGAGAGAGCGACTGGCAAAAGCACAAGACTACAAAAAGAGCTCGCAGCCGTTTGTGCGAGGTGATTATACCTATTTCTATAAGAATGATGGTCTGCAGAACCACAGTATTCTCTATCGTCAGAAAGAGGGGCAACAGGTTGAAGTCTTCCTAGATCCGAATACCTTCTCGGAAGACGGCACCACATCATTGGGCTCAGTTTCGTTCTCGAAAGATTACAGCTTAGTGGCATACAGCATCTCTGAAGGTGGTAGCGACTGGCGTAAGATCTTCGTGATTGATACCGAGACTAAACAGCAGCTTGAAGCCGAAATCACTGACGCTAAATTTACCGGTATTTCTTGGTTAGGCAATCGCGGTTTTTACTACTCCAGTTACGATAAGCCTGACGGTAGTGAACTTTCTGCTCGTACAGAACAACACAAGCTGTACTTCCATGAGTTGGGCACAGATCAAGCTAGCGACAAGGTGATCTTTGGCGAAAGCAACGATGAGCAGCATCGCTATGTATCCGGTTACACCACCGAAGACGATCGATACTTGATCATCCTCGGCAAGGAGTCGACATCAGGTAATCGACTGTTCTATATCGATTTAAAATCATCAGAGCAGTCTTTGAACACACTGATTGATCATGTGGATAGCGATACGTATCTCATCGATAACCAAGGTGAGAACTTCATTCTGTACACCAATCTTAATGCGCCGAACGGCAAGGTTGTGAGCTTTGATAGCGGCACTGAGCAGTGGCGAGATATCATCTCAGAAAAGCCACAGCCATTAGACATCAGTACTGGCGGCGGATACTTGTTTGCCCACTACATGGTGGATGTGGTGTCGAAAATTGAGCAGCTGGATTACCAAGGCAACCTAGTTCGTGAAATCCATTTACCTGGGTTGGGAACGGCCAGTGGCTTAGGTGGTAAGAAAGAGCAAACTCAGCTTTATTACACCTTTACCAACTATGTTACGCCGCCAACCATTTTCTCTTTTGATATTGAGTCGGGCAGTTCAGAAGTTTATCAGCGCTCTGAGTCACCGTTTGAATCGGATAAGTTTGAGTCTAAACAGGTCTTTTATACCTCAAAAGATGGCACTCAGGTTCCGATGCTTATCTCTTATAAGAAGGGACTAAAACTGGACGGTAATAACCCAACCATGTTGTACGCCTATGGCGGCTTTAATGTCAGCCTAACGCCTTCTTTCTCGGGGACGGTGGGCAGTTGGTTGGAATTAGGTGGCGTGTACGCAGTTCCCAACCTGAGAGGCGGCGGTGAGTACGGTAAGGCGTGGCATAAAGCGGGTACTCAGCAGCAAAAGCAGAATGTGTTTGATGACTTTATCGCTGCAGCAGAGTTCTTAATCGCCGAGAACTATACTAGTAGTGACAAGTTGGCGATTCGTGGCGGCTCTAACGGAGGCTTGCTGGTGGGTACGTGTATGACACAGAGGCCGGAGCTTTTCCAAGTGGCTCTGCCTGCTGTTGGGGTGCTAGATATGTTGCGTTACCATACCTTTACGTCTGGCGAAGGTTGGGCGTACGACTATGGTACCTCCGCGCAAAACAAAGAGATGTTCGAATACCTGCTTGGTTACTCTCCGGTTCATAACGTTGTGCGCGGTGTCGACTACCCAGCAACTTTGGTCACGACCGCGGATCATGATGACCGCGTGGTGCCCGCACACTCTTATAAGTTCATTGCAGAGCTACAAGATAAGCATGAAGGTAGTGCGCCTGTGATGATACGTATCGACGTAAATGCGGGCCATGGCGCCGGAATGCCACTGAGTAAAGCGATCGATCTCACTGCCGATATTTATGCGTTTACGCTGTTTAATATGGGCGTTGAATCTCTAGATTCGTTTTAGATAATGCTTGATTCTAGATAATTGGGTGTTTGACTCAGACTAAAAAGCCTCAAAATCGACCTTAGATTTTGAGGCTTTTCATATATATGAAAACTTATCAAAACTGCACCATATTTCCTTCATTTTTACATACACTTTTCCGTGATAGACCCCGCCATTATTGATGAAATGAAAGCGATTTCAAGCTGATATTTCACGCGTTTCCTTTCCTAAGTTTCTGATATTAAATTAATAGTTTTGGGTATGACTTTTCTAAAAGTTTCATGGCTCTCGACCTAATTTATCAGTGTGAACAGCGACCAACTTTTCAACGCTTTCATTGCTTAATATTTCCCTGTTCGATGAAAACTCAAAAAAATAATAGGGAATTACAATGCAAAAATTTAAGCTTTTGCCAATAACAGTCGCAGTGGCGGCCTCGCTTGCTTCACTCTCTTCTTTTGCTGCAGAAACGGATCTTGCTGCTCTCGAGCAACGAATCCAAGAGTTGGAATCTAGGGTTCACTTCTCCGCCTTGTTTACTGCTAACGACCAAACCGCTTACGGGGCGATTAAGGCGCTACACGATCACGGTTATAAAGTGCCAGAAGATGTGTCATTGATTGGGTTTGATGACTTACCAACGTCGAAGTATTTCACACCCGCGTTAACAACATTAAGGCAGCCAATTGAAGAGATTGGTGAAGTGTGTGCTCAGTCGATCTTGAACTTGTTATCTGGCGAGCGACATGAAGCAAGGTTGCCTCAGATTGATTTAATTGTGAGAGAGTCGACCAAATCTTTGTATCGTTAATTTCAAGACAAGCATCAAGGTGGTGCGCCTGTGATGATTCGTACTGATGTCAATGCGAACCATGGTGCAGGAATACCGCTGAGTAAAGCTATCGATCTCACCGCTTATATTTGCGCGTTCATATTGTTCAATACGGGGCAGGTAAGCTAAAACACTTTTGCCCCAAAATGGGTTACGTCTCGAGTTCGAAGAAAAATTTTCAGGCTACCTTGATATACAAAAAGTAATGAGATGCAAAAGGTAAGGCCTACCCATTATAGCTAGTAGTGTAGATGTAGGTATTACACTCAAAACAGATGTTAAGTGGTTACGTCTTATGATGGAAAAGATGGGTGAACTGTTAACTCGACTTAAATGCGGAAGCTCCAAGTGCTTAGTTATTTAACAACGCTATATTGTTCTCGTTGTCGTTAGAACTGATACTCATATGTTTATTACAGTTTAGTTCCTATGCTACTCTGGCTGCATATGTCTGTGAGGTAACACTATGAGTTTTAAGAAGCAATTAGAAGAGCATTTTCAACAGTTTGATGCATCACCAATCTTATTCGTTGGTTCTGGTGTTTCACGACGATATTTAGGGGTGAATTGTTGGGAGGGGCTATTAAAGCAGTTCTCTGAAAAGTTGGGGGAACAACATGTCAGGCTTAGAGCTCAATCCAACGGAGATCTAACTAAATATGCTCAAATTCTAGCCTCGACATATTCTGATAAGTGGTGGGATACCGAAGAAGCGAAAGATGTGATTGAGCACCAGAGCAACCTACTCATTGACGAGCAATCGCCTTTGAAGGTGTCTATATCTCAGTATATTAGTCGAGCACACGATAGCTTGACTAACGATCAAGAGTTGTTACGAGAAGTTGATCTCCTCCGAAAGGCCAATATAGATGGCATCATCACTACTAATTGGGATGTTTTTTTGGAACAGCAGTTCCCTAAGTTCACTCCATTTATTGGGCAAGACGGACTGATTACTGGCCGTAGCCATGGTATCGCTGAAATATATAAAATTCATGGTTGTTGTACAGAACCTAATTCTCTCGTTCTTACCGAGTCCGACTATGATAAGTACCGTAAGAAAAATCCATACTTGTCATCTAAATTACTGACTATGTTTATTGAGCGTCCCGTGATTTTTCTAGGGTACTCATTAACAGATGAACATATAGCCGAAATATTGGAAGACATTGTTAGCTGCTTCCCTAATTCTGGTCTTGATTTTTTAAAAAATAAGTTGCTTTTTGTGGAGTGGAAACCCGACCTAGAAGTCTCATCTGTTAGTGATTCTGTTATCCATAAAAAAATTCCTGTGAAATATGTACAAGCACCTAACTATGTCGAAATATTAGAAGTATTAGCAGAGACAAAGAAGCGGATACCTGCACATTTATTTAGGACGATTAAAGATGAACTGTATGAATTGGTTCTCACTGATGATCCTAAAGGAAAGCTATACGTGCGTGATTCTGAAACAATTGAAGATGACAGTGTCTCAACCGAGTTTGTTGTTGGGTATGGTGCTATTTCAATGGTTAAAAAGTCAGAATCGGTTATGGCTTCAAGAGGTTTGATTGGCTTAGACCGATTAGATTTGATCAGAGAAGTTGTTTTTGAAAATGATAATTACCCATCTGATGAAGTTGTCTCTAATGTGCTTCCAAATCTATGTAAAGGTAATGCTCGTGTGCCTATCTTTAGATTCTTAAGGTTGGCGAACAAAATAAATGGTGATGGCACGCTGACTGATGGGGTAAAGCTTCCAGAGGGAGTGCTTGGAAGGTTTGATGTTGGTGAAGATGCATTTAGATCTGCGGGTGGAGAGGCGCGTAGAGCCGAGAGCATAGCAGCGGTAAGAGTAGGGGTAAATGAGCTTTATAGAGAAGACTTCAGTTTATTTATAAGAATGGTGCCATTTATGGACGTCGGGTTGCTCAAACGTGACTCGGACGACTTATTGAAAATACTAAAAAAGCACATTGATGAAGCACTTGCAACTTCACTATCTAGTGGGTTTTGTAAAGTGGTTTGTCTGTATGACTTGATTAAAAATAGTAATCGATATTAATAAGCTAAAAGTGCATTAAAGGAGTATGAGCTGCCACGAAATTTTTAGATTTCGACTTGTCGGGGATGAGTGAAACTAGCTACTAGTTCGTAGGTCCTTTGAATGATTTACCTTAGCAGCGCTAATAGCAAAACCTCCAAAAAGGAGGCCAAATTTGATGATCCACTACACTCATGGAAAATGACAAGCAAACCGTAGTGAGAATGGACTAAATCCAGTACACTATAGGATACTGAAAACGGTCTTCTATCAATCAATCTTCACCTACCGGGTGAGAGACATACCCTATCTGGCAGGGTAGA
>NZ_JBFRVF010000074.1:0-312 GCF_041475025.1 Vibrio sp. 10N.222.49.C12
TCACGTCCGCTTTCACGGTGATCGCACCATCAACCAGACCCTTACCTGTTAGGTCTGCTGTCGTGCTGAACGCACCATCCGTCACGGTCGCTGTGAACTGAGCTGTGTTGCCTTGGCTGTCAGTCACGGTCAAGGTCACTGTCTGACCGTTTTCGACATTCGTTGTGGTACCTGACAAGGTCACTTCGTCTGCTTCGTCAACACTGATGTTGCCGTCGCCTACGGTCGTCAAGTCGATTGTCGGTAGATCCGCATTGTCCGCATCCAACGTCGCGTTTTCGCTGTCTGTCGCCGCGTTGCCCGCTGTATCCG
>NZ_JBFRVF010000075.1:0-1602 GCF_041475025.1 Vibrio sp. 10N.222.49.C12
CTTATTAAGCAGCTTCTCTTTCTGGATTTAGGTGAACGTCACCAACAGGTTCACAGTTTCTGATATCACCAGGCCAGCGTTCAGGGTTTAGCTCTTTTGCAGCGAGTAGTACCTCCGCTCGGCGCTTCAAGATCTCTTTATCTTTTCCATTGTGACGCTCTGAAGGCGTGACGTAATTTAGCTGACTGTGCTTGTGCTCGGTGTTGTACCAGCGTACGAAGGCTTCAACCCAACTTTGGCTACTATCGATTGTTTCAAAGCCTTTCGTTGGCCAGCTTGGCATGTACTTTACCGTGCGGAACAATGACTCAACATACGGGTTATCATCACTGACTCTTGGGCGACTATACGATGAAGTAATACCTAACTCTTCCATTTTGGCTTTGAACGTCAACGACTTCATCGGCGCACCATTATCGGAGTGAAGAACCAGTGCTTGATTGAAGCACTGCTCTCGCATCAACGTTCGTTGCAGAAGTTGTGACGCTAGCTCACCGCATTCATGCTCATACACTTCATAACCAACAATTTTTCGACTGTAGATGTCCTCAATGACATACAGGTAATAATGTTGGCCTCGAACTTTTGAAGGTAAGTAAGTGATATCCCACGTATAGACTTGGTTCGAGTCCGTCGCTGTGTAACTGGTTGGCTTCGCTTGCTTCTGTCTGCTCCGCTGACGACCTCGTTTGTGAAGTTGCCCCTGCGTACTCAACACTCGGTAGTAGCTCGACTCAGAGGCGATATACTCACCTCTATCAAGCAGTGTCGGGACGATTTGAGTTGGAGGCAAGCTTGCAAACTCAGAGCGGTTACACACCTCGATTATCGCATCACGCTCTTCCTGCGACAGCTTGTTAGCAGGCTCAGGTCTGAGGCATATTGGCCTTTTGTCAGCTTGAACTTCACCTTGCTGATACCAGCGACGATACGTTCTCAAGTCGATTTGAACTTCATGGCAAGCTGGCTCTAAACGACACCCGCATTGCTTCGCTTCAAGGATAAGAGTCACTATGGTCTGCCTTTCATCGGTTGAGGTTAGTCGTCCTCTGGCTCTTCCCCGTAAAAGGCTCTCAGCTTTTTTCTTAGTACCAAGAGAGCGGCCGTTTCAGCGAGTGCTTTTTCTTTGAGTCGTAAATCTTTCTTCAACTCTTTGATTTCAAGTTTGTCAGCTTTAGCCTGCTTCTTTGCTTCAGCTTCCTGCTCTTTACTCGACTTAAACCCTTGCATACATTCGCTGCGCCAGCTTTGGATTTGCTCTGGAAAAAGACCTTTTTCACGACAATATTGGCTGAGTTCACTTTCTGTCATTGAGTAGGTTTCAGCGACAATGGCAAGTTTAGTTTGAGCTGACCACTGCTCTGATGAAGTGTTGCTATTTGGCACGGCGGCTCCTGAACGTCTGAGTTGCTGGCGCCAATGATACAGGGTCGCAGTGCTAATTCCTTCCTCTTCCGACACTTCTTTAACTGACATTGAATAGGGAGGTAATAGCTTCTTCAATATAGCTTCTTTTCTTTCTACTGAGATACGAGACACAATTACTCTTTATCGCCCAAACTGGTTAAATTTTAACAGTGACATCTACCCTGCCAGATAGGG
>NZ_JBFRVF010000076.1:0-30737 GCF_041475025.1 Vibrio sp. 10N.222.49.C12
ATGCTCGGCGCACAACAAAAGCCCCGAGCAGCTAGGCTACTCGGGGCTTTCTTACTTATTCTAAAACGTATTGCTTGTTAGCTAGAAGCTAGTCAGCTGGCAATTAAGCCTTAGCTGGACGTGCTGCACGCTTACGTTCGTTTTCAGTAAGAAGCTTCTTACGGATACGAATGCTTACTGGCGTTACTTCTACTAGTTCGTCTTCGTCGATGAACTCAAGAGCTTGCTCTAGAGTGTGACGGATAGGTGGCGAAAGAACCTGTGCTTCATCAGTACCAGATGCACGAACGTTCGTTAGCTGCTTACCTTTCAGACAGTTTACTGTTAGGTCGTTTGAACGGTTGTGAATACCGATGATTTGACCTTCGTATACTTCATCCGCGTGCTCAGCAAATAGACGACCACGTTCTTGTAGGTTGAATAGTGCGTAAGTCAGAGCTTTACCAGTCGCGTTCGAGATTAGAACACCGTTGTTACGTTGACCGATTACGCCGCCTTTGTGAGGACCGTAGTGATCAAATGAGTGGTAAAGAAGACCAGAACCAGACGTTAGAGTTAGGAACTCAGTTTGGAAACCGATAAGACCACGAGAAGGCATCATGAAGTCCATGCGAACACGGCCTTTGCCATCTGGAGACATATCAGTTAGCTCACCTTTACGTAGACCGATGTTTTCCATGATGCCACCTTGGTGCTCTTCAAGCACGTCGATAGTCACAGTTTCAAACGGTTCAGTTAGGTTGCCATCTTCGTCTTTCTTGATGATAACTTCTGGACGAGATACAGCTAGTTCGAAGCCTTCACGACGCATGTTTTCAATCAGGATAGACAGGTGAAGTTCACCACGACCTGAAACACGGAAGCGATCCGGGTTATCAGTTTCTTCAACACGTAGTGCAACGTTGTGTACTAGTTCTTTTTCTAGACGCTCAAGGATGTTACGTGAAGTAACGAACTTACCTTCTTTACCCGCGAACGGAGAAGTGTTTACTTGGAACGTCATTGTTACTGTTGGTTCGTCAACAGAAAGCGGAGTCATTGCTTCAACATTGTTTTGGTCACAGATAGTGTCTGAAATCTTCAGCTCACCAAGACCAGTGATTGCAATGATGTCGCCAGCGTTAGCTTGCTCAACTTCGTGACGGTCAAGACCTAGGTAACCAAGAACTGTACCTACTTTACCGTTACGTTTTTTGCCTTCTGCATTTACGATAGTTACTTGTTGGTTTGGTTTAACAGAACCACGAGTAACACGAGCAACACCGATAACACCTACGTAAGAGCTGTAATCAAGTTGCGAAATTTGCATTTGTAGTGGACCTTCAAGGTCAACTGCAGGCGCGTCTACTGTATCAACAACAGCTTGGAACAATGGTTCCATGTTCTCGCCAGTTTCGCCTTCAGTCATTGTTGCCCAACCGTTCAGAGCTGAAGCGTAAACAACTGTGAAGTCTAGTTGCTCATCAGTAGCACCTAGGTTGTCGAAAAGGTCGAATACTTGATCCATAACCCAATCAGGACGAGCGCCTGGACGGTCAATCTTGTTGATTACAACGATTGGCTTAAGACCGTGTGCGAATGCTTTTTGCGTTACGAAACGAGTTTGAGGCATTGGGCCATCAACTGCGTCAACGATAAGCAGAACAGAGTCAACCATAGACATGATACGCTCAACTTCACCACCGAAGTCCGCGTGTCCCGGAGTATCTACGATGTTGATGCGGTAATCATTCCAGTTGATTGCTGTGTTCTTAGCAAGAATGGTAATGCCACGCTCTTTTTCGATGTCATTCGAATCCATGACACGCTCTTCAGCTTCACCACGAGACTCAAGAGTGCCTGACTGTTGTAGCAGTTTATCAACCAAAGTCGTTTTACCGTGGTCAACGTGCGCGATGATCGCGATATTTCTTAACTTATCAATCTGTGGAGTAGACATGGATTCTCGATTCACTCATAAAAGTAGCCGTCACTTATCTCAAAAGTTTGGATAATAACCGCTAGCTTGATTTAAAAAACGGTCAATAATATACCAGATTCTAGACAAAAACCCAGAAATATGTGATCTGAACCGGGGCTTTTTTCTTTATTAGCGATTCATATCCGCTTAACTTTGATTCAGTACAGTGTTGAGCAGCCAAATTCGTAGGACTCTAAAAAGTATCACCTACGAGTGGCGAGCCAAATCTCCCGCAAAATAACAAAAGTGGATTGACAACTTAGGCAATTCATTGCTGAATGGTGCTCGCTTATGTCTCATATTGGTGCACAGACAAACAGTTGCACCAATAAAGTGCAACTAGAGATCATTTTGGTGCAAAAACCAGATTAAGCAAAATCACAAAACAAGTAAACCATTGAAATTAATGGAATAATTTTTTTGGCACGTTTTTGGCAGTAGATAAATCAGCATCGATTAATGCACTTATAGACATTAATCAATGCTAGTTTCAACCGAATCGAGCTAATACCGAATTAATAACACTGGAGGTTATCCAAGATGTCAGTAGAAAATGTACTATCCCTGATCCAAGAGAACGAAGTTAAATTTATCGACTTACGTTTTACTGATACAAAAGGTAAAGAGCAGCATATCTCTATTCCTTCTCACCAAGTTGATGCAGACTTCTTCGAAGAAGGCAAAATGTTTGACGGCTCTTCAGTAGCTGGTTGGAAAGGCATTAACGAATCTGACATGGTAATGATGCCAGACGCAGCATCTGCTGTACTGGACCCATTCACAGAAGACGCAACACTAAACATCCGTTGTGACATCCTTGAGCCTGCAACAATGCAAGGCTACGACCGTGACCCACGCTCTATCGCTAAACGTTCTGAAGAGTACCTACGTTCTACAGGTATCGCAGACACAGTTCTAGTTGGTCCAGAGCCAGAATTCTTCCTATTTGACGACGTTAAGTTCTCAAACGACATGTCTGGTTCTTTCTTCAAGATCGATGACGTAGAAGCAGCTTGGAACACAGGTTCTGACTTCGAAGGCGGTAACAAAGGTCACCGTCCTGGCGTTAAAGGCGGTTACTTCCCAGTAGCTCCAGTAGATTCATCTCAAGACATCCGTTCAGCAATGTGTCTAGTAATGGAAGAGATGGGCCTAGTTGTTGAAGCTCACCACCATGAAGTAGCAACTGCGGGTCAAAACGAAATCGCTACTCGCTTCAACACGCTAACAGCGAAAGCTGATGAAACTCAAATCTACAAGTACGTTGTACACAACGTTGCTCACGCATTTGGTAAAACAGCGACATTCATGCCTAAGCCACTAGTTGGTGACAACGGTTCTGGTATGCACGTTCACCAATCTCTAGCAAAAGACGGCGTTAACCTGTTTGCTGGTGATAAGTACGGCGGCCTATCTGAAATGGCTCTTTACTACATCGGTGGTGTAATCAAGCACGCTCGTGCAATCAACGCGTTTGCTAACCCATCAACTAACTCGTACAAGCGTCTTGTACCTGGTTTCGAAGCACCTGTAATGCTTGCTTACTCAGCACGTAACCGTTCTGCTTCTATCCGTATCCCAGTAGTACCAAGCCCTAAAGCACGTCGTATCGAGCTACGTTTTGGTGACCCAGCAGCTAACCCATACCTATGCTACTCAGCAATGCTTATGGCTGGCCTTGACGGCATCAAGAACAAGATTCACCCAGGCGAAGCTATGGATAAAGATCTATACGACCTTCCTGCAGAAGAAGCAGCTGAAATCCCAACAGTTGCAGAATCTCTACAAGAAGCTCTAGCAGCGCTTAGCGAAGACCGTGAGTTCCTAACAGCTGGCGGCGTATTCTCTGACGATTTCATCGATTCTTACATCACTCTGAAATCTGACGACGTACAACGCGTGAACATGGCTACACACCCACTTGAGTTTGAACTGTACTACTCAGTTTAATCTCCTGTAGAGATAAGCCATTTCTTACTGCAACCTTGTAAGAATCGCTGACTAAATATTAGGCTCGCCTCGCAGGCGGGCCTTTTTTATATTCTCCCTCCCCCCGCTTCCTCGTACCATACCTTAGACAAAAGCCCTCAGAGGCTGTCGCGCTAAATACAATAAAACCAACGCCAAACGTGAAATCACCTAGCGGTGAAAAGAGGCTAAAGATATGAAAAACATACTGTTCCTAATCGGGTTAACAGTCGCGCTCTCGTGCTCTGCTCAAACAGTGTATACCTGGATAGATGAAGATGGCGTGCTCCACTTTAGTGATAACCCTAGCGCTCAAGATGCCGAGGCTCTTCGCCTGCCAGATGTGCAAGCTTCAGCACCCGCCCCTAAATTTGAGGCCTCAACTCCGGTTGACGCTGCTGCTTCCTCTACAACTAAAACGGCAACGCCAGCCAAAACTCAGGCAGAAACCGAAACCACAAAGCGCGAGGTTCCTACTCAATTAGCCCTCACCATGTTGACTCCAGTTCATGATCAAACCATTCGTAGTAATCGCGGCTTAATCCCGATTCAGATAGAACTCAACCGAAAGCTTGGTATAGGTGAGCAATTACAATTGATGCTCGATGGCCGTCGATATGGCGCCCCACAGACCCAGCCTATTTGGGAATTAAAAGGTATCGATCGAGGTACTCACACCATTGCAATTCAAGCACATAGAAGCGGCAAGCTTATTGCATCTACTAGTCCAGTCACCGTGTATTTACATCGAGCGACGCTCAAGTAGGCCAATGTGTTAAAAGAGGCCAAATAACCTCTACTTTTCACCTAATCGAAGCAGCTTTCAGCGACTCTAATGAATTATCTTTAGCTTCTGGTTGATATGCGCCATACTTGAACTTAGCCACGCACCAATTTGGTGCAGTGAGAAAAACACCAGTTCAAGGACGAAATAGTGAATCGATCAGCCAAAAGCGACAGCATAGATACACATCATCTTTCCAGCGCCATTCTCGACAATATGGTGACTTCGACATTGATGCTCGATGAGCAATTGTATGTCCGATACGCCAATCCGGCCGCTGAGCAGCTCTTTTCACAGAGCGCACGACGCATCGTTGATCATCCACTGAGCCAACTTATCCAACACGCTTCACTTGATTTGGCACTGTTGACGCAACCGCTACAAAGTGGCCAGAGCATTACCGACAGTGACGTTACCTTCGTTGTTGATAACCGCCCACTGATGCTTGAAGTCACGGTTAGCCCAATCTCTTGGCAACGAGAGACGCTGTTATTGGTTGAGATGCGCAAGATAGACCAGCAAAGACGCCTCAGCCAAGAGCTCAACCAACACGCACAACAACAAGCAGCTAAGCTGTTGGTGCGCGGGTTAGCACATGAGATTAAGAACCCACTCGGTGGCTTAAGAGGTGCGGCGCAGTTACTTGGAAAAATGCTTCCTGATCAGTCTCTTAATGAATATACACAGATCATTATTGAGCAAGCCGACCGCTTAAGAGCATTAGTCGACCGTCTGCTTGGCCCACAGAAGCCGGGGACTAAATCAGAAGAGAACCTTCACCAGATACTTGAGAAAGTCAGGCAGCTCGTAGAGCTCGAATCGGGTTCAACGCTCGCCATCGAAAGGGATTACGACCCGAGCCTACCGGACATCTTGATGGATTCGGCACAGGTTGAACAAGCGATGCTCAATATCGTGAGCAATGCAGCGCAGATTCTAAAGACTCAAGATTCTGGCAAAATCACCATTCGCACCAGAACGGTGCATCAAGCAAATATTCACGGGCAGCGACACAAACTCGCAGCTCGTATTGAGATCAGCGATAACGGTCCGGGCATCCCCGATGATTTAAAAGACACGCTGTTTTACCCAATGGTCAGCGGACGAGAAGGTGGAACAGGGCTGGGGCTATCGATTTCTCAAAACCTGATCGATCAACACAATGGGAAAATTGATGTTGAAAGCTGGCCAGGCAACACCACATTCACGATTTATCTACCGATTTAGGTCATAAGAACCTCGCTATTGGACAGCGAGATGAAAGGCTTAGCTCGGTAACACAAAGATTAAGACATCATAAAAACAACAATGATTATCACAATAGATTTGGCTGCAAAGGAATTGAATTATGAGTAAGGGATACGTTTGGGTCGTCGATGACGACAGCTCTATCCGCTGGGTAGTAGAGAAAACACTTTCATCTGCGGATATTAAGTGTGAAACATTTGCTGATGCTGAGAGCGTGTTGCTTGCGCTTGAGCGCGAGACACCGGACGTATTGGTGTCTGACATTCGCATGCCCGGCATTGACGGGATTGAGCTGTTGCATCAGGTTCATCAACGCTCTCCCGACCTGCCCGTGATCATTATGACCGCGCACTCAGACCTTGATGCGGCGGTGAATGCTTATCAAAAAGGCGCCTTTGAATATCTTCCAAAGCCGTTCGATATTGATGAAACACTGACTCTAGTCGAACGAGCGATCGCGCACAGCCAAGAGCAGAAACGCGAACAAGCCAGTGAAGTTGCTGAAGAAACCAACGCACCAGAAATCATCGGTGAAGCACCGGCAATGCAGGAGGTTTTCCGAGCGATTGGCCGTTTGTCTCGCTCATCCATATCCGTGCTGATCAATGGTGAATCGGGTACCGGTAAAGAATTGGTCGCTCACGCTCTGCATCGTCACAGCCCAAGAGCTAAGAAGCCCTTCATTGCCTTGAACATGGCAGCAATCCCCAAAGATCTGATCGAGTCTGAACTGTTTGGCCACGAAAAAGGTGCCTTTACCGGTGCTAACAGCGTTCGCCAAGGACGCTTTGAACAAGCCAACGGCGGCACCCTATTTCTGGATGAGATCGGTGACATGCCACTCGATATCCAAACTCGCTTGTTGCGTGTACTTTCTGATGGTCAGTTCTATCGTGTCGGCGGTCACTCTGCAGTTAAGGTAGACGTTCGTATCGTTGCCGCAACCCACCAAGATCTTGAGCGCTTAGTGCATGAAGGCGACTTCCGTGAAGACCTTTTCCACCGACTCAACGTTATCCGAATCCATATCCCGGCACTTCGCGAACGTAAACAAGACATTGAAAAGCTGACTCATCACTTCCTAGCATCCGCCGCCGAAGAGCTCGGTGTTGAAGTGAAGACACTGCATCCTGAGACCATTTTGAAGCTCAACCAGCTCAATTGGCCTGGTAACGTACGTCAGCTTGAGAATATTTGTCGTTGGTTAACGGTGATGGCTAGCGGCAGCGAGATACTGCCTTCCGATCTACCACCGGAATTGTTGGAAGAAAAAGTCGTGACCACCTCAGGAACTGGAGATAACTGGCAACAACTGCTCGCTAATTGGGCAAAGTGTGCGCTTGATTCAGGAGAAAAAGAGCTGCTAACTTATGCTCTGCCAGAATTTGAACGTATACTGCTAGAAGCTGCACTCCACCACACTAATGGTCATAAACAGGATGCAGCTAAGGTTTTGGGATGGGGAAGAAACACCCTAACTCGTAAACTCAAAGAACTGTACTAGACCTTATATGATTCTCGATGCAGCTACTTTTTAACCAAAAAAGTGTCGCTTGGTTTGAATAGTGTCGGTACAATTACAGTGCGCTATTCACCAAAGTTGTAGCTAAAGATGTCTTTGAAAACACAAATTACTTTGAGAACCGCAGTGGTTCTGCCATTCGTGATGATTTTTCTGTTCACTATGGGTGTAATGGTTTTCACTCAAAAGCTAAGCTACAAAGAGATGGTGAGTGATGTTAGTGCACGCCAGCTGACATCACTGACTGACAATGTTCATCAAAGCCTGTCTAATTTTTTAGAAAAGCCATTTCACGCCAACCTCTCGCTCAGCCATAACATCGGCTACCACCATCTTTATCAAGCAGGCAATCTTAGTAAGGTCCAAGACTATATTTTTTATACGTTTTCAGACCATTACACTGCTGTACCTCAACTCGATGCGATCGGCTTTGGTTCTGAAGATGGTAACTACGTCGGTTTCCGCAAAGAAGCCAACAAAGGCTACACCTTGATGGTGCAAGACGAACGCACCAATGATCAGCTGGTCATTTACCGTGGCAGCAAAATTAGTGAAGACATTCGATCGGTGATTTCAGGTTACGATCCTAGAATCCGTCCTTGGTACACACCCATTGCGACACAGAAAAAACCGTTATGGTCACCAATTTATGCCAATGCTGACGAACGTCAAGAAATCACCTTATCTGCTCTAGCGCCTATCTATGATGATAATGAATTCAAAGCCGTCGTAGTCAGCGACATCAAAATCAATACCTTCAATGCGTTTCTCAGAAAGCTCAAAGATAGAACGGATGCCTCTGTTTACATCATCGATAAGCAGCAACGCTTGGTCGCGCACTCAGGCGGAGGCAGTGTCGTTTCATGGGGCACAGGACAAACCAACAAAGGGCAACGCAAACTAGCAACAGAGAGTGCTAATCCAGTCATACGTGAGAGTGCTAGCTACGTAGAGCAATTCCACCTAATCGAGAATTTGGGCGAGCAGCGCTTTAGTTTTAGCCTAGACAACGAACGCTACTTCAACCAAATCACCCCATACGAAGATGAGCACGGGCTCACGTGGTTTATTGGGGTGTCGATCCCTGAAAGCAATCTGCTCGGTGAATTGCCAGAAAATCAAAGAAACAGTTGGTTGCTTGGGCTAGCACTGAGCTGCATTGGGGTCATTGCAGGATTAATTGCCTTTAATCGCGCAACCCAACCCATCACCTCGACAGCGGATGCGGCAAAACGCCTTGCTAAGGGCGATTGGGACGCGAGCATGCCAAAAACAGGGCATATATATGAAACCAGCATGTTGGTCGAGTCATTCAATGAAATGACCAACAACTTAAAGGCTTCGTTTCATGCATTACAGTCTCAACTTACCTATGACTCATTAACCAAGCTATACAGCCGTGAAGGCTTTATTGACGCTGCCAAGAAACACCCCGACAACGAAAAAGGCACACTGTATTTGATTGGTATTGATCGCTTCCGAGACATCAATGACAGCCTAGGTCATTACAATGGCGACCAGCTACTTATCATTGCGGCTGCTCGTTTAAGAGGCACACTGCCATCCGAATACCTACTAGCTCGCACTGGTGGTGATGAGTTTGCCATCTACGCGCCAAACGTAACGCAAAGCGATGATGTTCAGCTGCTGACTAACCGCTTACTTCAAACCTTCGCTTCCCCATTTTCAATGGAATCGGAAAGCGTGGTGATTAAGGTATCGATGGGGATAGTGAATGTCTCGAATCTTCACGACATTACACTCCTGCTACGCAGCAGCAGCATTGCATTGAGCAATGCGAAACAAGACAAAACCAGTGTCTGTATTTATAGCCTTGAAATGGGCAAAGCATCGAGACATCGCACCAAGATGTTAGCGCGGATGAACCGAGCGATTGAGCTTCAACAGTTCGAACCGTTTTATCAGCCTATTATTGATCTGGAATCTGGCTCGACCATAGGAGCAGAAGCTTTAGCTCGCTGGATAACGGATGAAGGGGTGATCTCGCCACTCGAGTTCATTCCTCTCGCGGAAGAGAGCGGGCTCATTGACGATATCGGAAAACAAATTCTGCATAAGTCGTGTCGAGATACAGCCATCGCGATTGAGTCAGGAAAATGGAGCAAGGACTTCTCGATTCACGTTAACCTGTCGGTCGATCAACTGAGTGAAAGTGGCTTTGTGGAACAAGTAAAAGGCACGTTGCGAGACACAAATCTGCCAGCAAGCAACCTGACACTAGAGATCACCGAATCACGCATCGTCGACAACGACCCGACCATCATCGATAACATGCTGACTCTAAAAGCACTAGGGATATCAATTGCGATTGATGACTTTGGTACCGGCTATTCGTCACTGGCTTACTTACACAAACTGCCATTCGACTGCCTTAAGATCGACCGCAGCTTTGTCAGCAAACTTGATAAAGAGAACCTAGATAGCTCCATCGTCGCGGCCATCGTTAACATCACTAAGGGCTTCAAAGTAAGCTTGGTGGCAGAGGGCGTTGAAACACAGCAACAGGCTGAACTTCTCAAGCAGCTGCAGTGCCCGCTTGCTCAAGGCTTCTTATACAGTCGCCCAGTTCCGTTTGACCAATGGCCTACCGACCTCATCAACTCCAAGCAAAGTGCCAAGGTCAAACAAAATACCACTGAGAGTCTCACCTAAACCAGGCAGAAATCGAATGAGTCAGATACAAAAATGCCAGCATGATGCTGGCATTTTTTATTGTTCTATTCTCTATCGAGCGATTAGATAACGCGAGAGAATTGCTGTTGGCGAGCCTTGGCACGTAGGTATTTATCAAAACACATACAGATGTTACGGATCAGCAAGCGGCCACGCAAAGTCACGCGGATTTCTTTGTCATCGACTTCAACCAACTCATCGTTGATAAAAGTTTGTAGAAGCTCTAAATCTTCTTTGAAGTAGCGATTAAAGTTAACCGAGAACTCAGATTCGATCATTGTTTTATCAAGCTTGAAGTTACAAATCAGCTGCTTGATCACTTCACGACGTAGAAGGTCGTCACTGTCTAGAGCAACACCTTTCCAAAGTGCATGACGCAGGTCATTCACCTGAGCGTAGTACTTCTTCAGCTCTTTCTGATTTTGTGCGTAAGCATCACCAACCATAGAAATCGCAGAAACACCGAAACCAATTAAGTCAGCTTCACCTTGGGTGGTGTAGCCTTGGAAGTTACGATGCAGAATACCTTCACGCTGTGCTACGGCTAGCTCATCTTCAGGTAGTGCGAAGTGATCCATACCAATGAACTGGTAACCCGCTCCCGTTAGCGTCTCGATGGTATCTTGCAAGATAGCCATTTTCTCTTTCGGTTCAGGCAGGTCTTCATCTTTAATCTTACGCTGCGCAGCAAACAATTGCGGCATGTGTGCGTAGTTAAATACCGATAAACGGCCCGGCTTCATTTCTAACACTTGCTTCAATGTTTCAGCGAACAAAGCTTGAGTCTGCTTTGGTAGGCCGTAGATCAAATCCAGATTAGTTGAACGGAAGCCTAGCTCTTTCGCTCGTTTAACCATCGCAATGATGAACTCTTCATCTTGCTCACGGTTAACCAGTTTCTGCACTTCTTTATTGAAGTCTTGCACGCCAATGCTCAGGCGGTTGAAGCCTTCGTTACGCAGGTGGTCAAGTACGTCTAGCTCAATCTCACGCGGGTCAACTTCAATACTGATTTCAGCGTCAGCGGTGAAGTTAAACTCTTCACGCAAAATACTCATCAAACGAGTGATTTGTGTTTTGGTCAAGAACGTTGGCGTACCACCACCGAAGTGCAATTGCGTCACTTCACGGCCATTCAATAAAGAGGCGCGTTGGCGGATTTCATGTTCAATCACATCAAGGTACTCATCCGCTTTATGCGAGTGACGAGTAATGACTTTATTACAACCACAGTAGTAACAAAGCTTGTGGCAGAACGGGATATGCACGTAAAGAGAGAGTGGACGCTCAGGATATTGAGTACACGCCATGTCGTAATCAGCGACGGTAAACGCTTCATGAAACTCCAACGCAGTTGGGTATGAGGTGTAACGAGGTCCCGAATAGTTGTACTTGTTTAAGATCTCTTGATCCCAAACGATTTGCTGATTCGTTGTTACTGGCTTGCTCGACATAGCGGTATTTCCAATTTAGATCCGCGAGAACCTAAGGTCTCTCAAATCATTTTACATACATTAAAATATAGACGGGTTATTTTGCCACACGACCTGTAAGGTCGTTCCAAGACAAAATCAATTTTTTAGACAAAAACTCAGAACTGCTAGCTTGATCACTAACAAAGCGTCGGGATTAACGAGACGCAAAAGGTAAGAAGGCTCATTTAACATTGTCTATTAAAAGATAAGGCGACTTAAAAACAAGATGCATTTAAGATGAAAAGTCTTAAATGCATAGGTATTAAAAGCAGCGCGTCTAAAAACGGAATGTTAAACAAGCCTCTATATTTAAAAGTCTTAGTGACTAGATCATCTGAATGTTGATTTGGTTATTGAGAGGCTTAACCTTCTCCTGCAACCTTTTCAAATCTTCAATGACCGCATCATTCAAGCGAGTCTCCGCCTTATGGCGTGTGAGATTCTGCTGCATGCGCTCTTTCTTCGTCAGTTCCTGCCTTGCCTCTCCGCGAGCCATATCTTTTACGATATGGTACAGCTCAGAAAGAGCAGGATACTCAGAATCAAAATCGACACGCTCATCACCCTGAACATTATCCATAATGATACACACTCGGATACTGATCTCAGGTAAGTCACATTGCCCTTGAATGCCCGCTAAGCACAAAGTATTTACGTTTTCGTAAATCGTCGCGTTGCGTTTTTCAATGGCTAGTGCTTGATGCTGCTTTTGCAACTCCGTCTGCTTCTTCACTTGAAGTAGAAGGTAACCTGCGTAAGAGCCCAAGCCGAGAATGATAATTCCACCAGCAATTGCTAATAAGGTTACGTTCACTGGCTATTAACCTTTAAAGCTGTCTAAATCGAAATCTTCGAATTGAGATAGCAAGTCTTCGTCAGAGCTCGCTTTCTTCTTAGAGGCAACCGGTGCTTCTTCGAAGATCTCTTCTTCATCGTCTTCTGGCTCTAGTAGACCTAAGCGTCCCATTAGGTGTTCGATACGATCAAGTTTCTCATCAACAAACTTCTGTAGACCAGCACCTAGGTTTTCACCATTTTCGATACGATCTAGGAGTGTGTTCAGTTGAGCGTCATTCTCAAGCATCTCTAACTCTTGTTCGTTAGATAGCTTGCGCTCTTGTTTAGTCGGCTTCTTCGCTGGTTCAACGATCAGCGGAATTTTTTTCTTGCTGCCTAAACGTGGATCACGAGCTTGTGCAGCTTTACGCTGTTTTGCTTCGCTACCATCTGAGTGACGGCTGCCAGACTTAAGGCCTTTACGCTTTTTAACACGCTTACGTTCACGACCTTCAACATCAGATTCACTACGGTTACGAGTAACCATAGGCTCCGGAGCGCCAAGTGCTCCCGGCTTTCTTGATTTCTTACTACGACCCATTACTGCACTTTCCTCAGTAAAATTACATCATTTCCAAAAAATTCTAGTTCGAGCTTATCCCGCTCTGCCAAAAACTGGAATGTTTGACGACTAAAGAAGACGACATGTGTCGGGTCATTCTTGTAGTGCCAACCAGCAAACGCGTCTACGTCTATTACTAGTTTAGTCATAAGACCAATCCAGCCCTTGGGTTTAACTAAATTCAACCATTGCTGCCACACTTTGTCTGGGTGATAAAGATGCTCTATCACCTCCGTGGCAGTCATAAAGTCATACGTTTTTTCCAACACAGAGGGTTCTGGGTGGTAATAGATATCGTACAACTCCATGGTGTGTCCGGCTTCTTCTAACATAATAGATAGCGTAGGGCCTGGGCCACAACCAAAATCCAACCCGTGTGAGTTAGATGAAATTTTGTCTGTTAGTGGATCCGCGATGCGAGATAAAAAGCGGCGATAGCCTGCATCACTAGGATCGTTCTCATGGAGATCATAGTGTGCTTTTTCTTCTTTTGCTTCTAACCTTTGTTCAGGTTTAACAAATACCAGTTCACATTGCTGACACTGCAGATAGGCTCTGCGTTTGTCTTCAAAATAGTGATTCACGCCTTGGTGATGGCATAAGGGACAAGTATACATAGCACATCCTTAAACAGGGATGCGAAACATACCAGAAACTGAGTTTATAGTGGAGAGGTATTGGGTGTTTTTTCATCAAATCAATAAAAAAAGCGATAGGAAAACCTATCGCTCTCTAAATCTGCCTATATCGGCCAAAATTTGCATACTCAACTTGGTACACAAATCTCCATTTGTTATTGGTGCTTTCCATGCCAAATTTGTTTATTGTTCATCGTCCTGATGAGTTTTGGCTATCCTTTTCTAACACCTTGTTGCTGGGCTGTCCTAGCCTGATCCATTTCTGTCTATACCGTTAGACTAGATGATCATCCATATCTAAGTCAGCTCCTAGCTGATGGCGGTTACTTTACCGTGTTACAAAAAGACTACAAGAGTGCGAGTTCACACTTTTGTACACAAATCGATCACACATTGATAAATCAGACATAAACACAAAACGCATTAATAAAACCAATACAAAAGAAAACGCCCCGACCATTACTGATCGGGGCGTCTCTTCAATCTCGCTCGAACGTACATTCCTTTACTCTGGCTAAGAGCAAGAAACCGACAAATTAGTGTAAACCACCAACGTACTTCGATAAGGTATCAATATCAGCGTCTGTTAACTTTTTAGCTACATCACGCATCATCGCATTCATGTCGTTATTACGGTCACCATCGCGGAATTTTTCAAGTTGAGCCTTGATGTAATCTGCGTGCTGACCTGAAATCTTAGGGAAACCAGAAAGTTCGGTACCATTACCACGAGGGCCATGACAAGCAATACACGCCGTTACGCCGCGTTCTGCGTTACCCGCTGTGTAAAGAACCTTACCTTCATCTACTACATTTTCAGGAGTAGAGTTACTAGAGATAGGTAGAGAGGCGTAGTATGCCGCTAGGTCAGCCATATCTTCTTCAGATAAAGGCATCGCCATTGCACCCATTACAGGTTCGTAACGACCTTGCTTACCACCACTTGTCATACCTAGCTTAAGCTCTTTTAACTGCTTCTCTAGATACTTCTCATGTTGACCAGCCAGCTTAGGGTACTGAGTGATCAGGCTGTTGCCGTCAGCACCGTGGCAGGCAACACATGTTTGTGATTTGGCTTTACCAGCTTCAATACTACCTTGAGCCCATACTGAGCAGCTGGCTAAAAGACTCAAAATTAGCGCTAATTTCTTCATGACATTCCATTATAATTATCAAGCTTCCAGTACCACTCTATGTTGCCACTCATGGTACAATAGGCGACCTTATGCCGAGCACGGTTATTTTACACAAATTCACAAAAAAGTAATCAATCGACTACACAAAGTCGAGATGGAGTTAACAGTGAGCGTAAAAATTCATTATCAAAACACGCATTTCATTACCAGTGCACCTGATATTCGTCATTTACCAGAAGACGAAGGGATCGAAATTGCGTTTGCAGGACGCTCCAATGCAGGTAAATCTAGCGCGCTAAATCGCGTTACCAACCAAAAAAGCTTGGCGAAAACCAGTAAAACACCCGGTCGAACTCAGCTAATCAACCTATTTAAGGTAACGGACGGTTGTCATATCGTCGATTTACCTGGATATGGCTTTGCTCAAGTACCACTTGAGATGAAGAAAAAATGGCAGAAGTCGCTAGGTGAATACCTACAACGACGTGAAAGCCTGAAAGGTTTAGTGGTATTGATGGATATCCGTCACCCAATGAAAGACCTTGACCAACAAATGATCTACTGGGCTATCGATAGCCGCATCCCAGTACAGGTTTTGTTAACAAAAGCAGACAAACTGAAAAGTGGTGCGCGTAAAGCACAGCTACTGAAAATCCGTAACGATGCAAAATCTTTCGGTGGTGATGTTGCGGTTGATGTCTTCTCTTCAATGAAGGGCATCGGCGTTGACCAACTGCGTGCCAAGATGGATGAGTGGTTTGCGCCTGCGCTTGCTGATCAAATCATTGATGAGTTAGCAGACGAAGAGCACAACGACTCAGAGTAGTTCCTCTACTTATCGCTATAGGTTAGAGCACTTACAACACGTGATTTAGCCTTATCAATGCCCCTCCTTATATAGGTGGGGTATTTTTTTGCCCAAAAATGAGTGAGTTAAGCCTAAGTTTTTAGTGTTAAAAATCGGATTTAGCCACTAAAACCAATAGAAGTGAACCATACTAAAAGACACATCTAAATAATCAGAACAATGAGAAAGGAATACTCATGTGGAAAACACCATTGGCCATCATTGCACTTATGTTGGTCTCACTGACAGGGTTTGCCTCTGAAGCAGAACAAGAACAAGCCCCACTGATCAATGTCGATATGACCTTAGATCTCGATGGCATGGAAAAGTACGCCCAAGATGCGAGTGAGTCTCTTGAGGTGATATCGCAATCTTTGCAGGCGATAGTCAACAACCCCAACCTAAGCGACGACCAGCAACAAGCCCTCAATCAAACCGTTGAAAGTATCAATAAGCTTGCGAGCTCCACCAAGACATCACTCAATCAACTGCCACAAGCCTTAGACCAATCTCGACTCGCCTTTAAACAAACCAGTCAAATGCTGTTGGATGACATTCAGACCAAGATCATCATTGCGCTGGCGGCCGTTATCGCCGTCATTATTATCGCTTTGACCGCTATCTATCTGCTTATCCTGAAACCCATGCAGCAAACCTTGGTAAAAGCGACCAACAATATCTCTTCGATGGCACAATCCATCCAGATCACCGCCGAAGCACTGAAATACAGCACCGAGAAACAACAGAAAATCATGGATTACATTGAGCATTCACCGACTCAATACACTGATAAATAAGGCGTGATCCATCAATCCTTTATCGACAACTTGTAAAATAAAAGTTATTTCAAGTGATAAAACAATCGACTTAGGGACGGATTTAAATTACCAAAAGCTGATCGAATTTCAGATCTAAGGCAAATCAGGGGTTTATCACTGTGCTTGAGAAAGTGTAATAAAAGGCACTAAAAATGAGAGGTTTTACGGGGGAATGATAGGTTGGAAATATTTTTCTTTCGCACAAGAAAAAACGCCCCAGTCAAATACTGACTGGGGCGGCTGAATCAGCCTAATCCAATAACGTGAAACAAAAGGTCTGAAAGATAGAACATCTTACCTCTGTACCCTACGAGATTTAATGTACAACAATTGCTCAGAAATGAAAACAACTTTTGTAGTTTTTTTTCATGAATGTTTTATTAAAACACCTAAATTCTTATTACGACTTAACTTTATTTGAGACAAAAAAAAGCCAGTGTTTGTGCACTGGCTCATACTAATTTGCTTATTAAGGTCAAAAACTGATTAGTGGGCTTGATCCCAGTTGTCACCGTGGCCAGCTTCCGCGACAAGCGGCACTTCTAGCTCTGCAGCGGATTCCATCAATTCTTGTACTTTACTTTCAATTTCGGCTAAAGATGACTCTTCCACTTCAAACACCAATTCATCGTGTACCTGCATAAGCAGTTTTACACGACCATCGCCTTCCGCTTGAATCCACTCATCCACCAACAACATCGCTTTCTTAATGATGTCCGCTGCTGTGCCTTGCATTGGCGCGTTGATCGCTGCGCGTTCAGCCGCTTTACGACGCATACCATTACGAGATTGAATTTCAGGAAGGTGCAAACGACGGCCGTAAATGGTTTCAACGAAGCCTTGCTCTGAAGCCGCACTACGCGTGTCTTCCATGTACTGCATTACGCCAGGGTAACGTTCAAAGTAAGTGTCCATGTAGTGCTGTGCTTCCCCACGAGGAATACCCAGTTGCTTAGCCAAACCAAAAGCACTCATACCGTAGATAAGACCGAAGTTAACGGCTTTAGCACGACGACGCTGCTCAGTCGTTACCTGCTCAATATCAACACCAATGATCTCAGCAGCCGTTGCCGCGTGAATATCTTTGCCTTGTTGGAATGCTTCCAGAAGCGCTTTATCACCCGACAGGTGCGCCATGATACGCAATTCAATTTGAGAGTAATCGACCGCTAGAATCTTCCAGCCATGTTGTGCAACGAATGCTTGGCGGATACGACGACCTTCTTCATTACGAATTGGGATGTTCTGTAGGTTTGGATCTGTTGAAGACAAACGACCGGTTGCTGTCACCGCTTGGTGATAAGACGTATGAACACGACCCGTTTCAGCGTTGATCATCTTCGGCAGTTTATCTGTGTAGGTAGACTTGAGTTTCGCAAGACCACGATACTCAATGATCAGCTTAGGTAGCGGGTAATCAAGAGCCAGTTCTTGCAGCACTTCTTCGTTGGTTGAAGGTGCACCTGATGGCGTTTTCTTAATAACTGGCAAACCCATTTTCTCAAACAAGATCGCTTGCAGCTGTTTTGGCGAGTTCATGTTGAACTCTTGCTCTGCAATCTCATAGGCTTTCTGTTCTAACTCATCCAGACGAACCGCAATCTCTTGCGATTGAGCGCCCAGCAGCATGTCATCGATGAATACACCAGTACGCTCAATGCGAGACATTACAGGGATCAGGGGTACTTCGATTTCTTCATAGATGGCTTTTAGCTTTTCATCTTGCTCAATGTTTTCCATCAAACGGTTATGAAGACGTAAAGTCACGTCAGCATCTTCTGCCGCGTATGGAGACGCCTCACCCAGCTCAATCTGGTTGAAAGTAAGCTGCTTCTTACCTTTACCTGCGATTTGCTCAAATGAGATGCAGCTGTGCTGAAGGAAACGCAGCGCTAGGCTATCCATATCATGCTTGCCGCCAACGCTATTAAAAACATAAGACGCTAGCATGGTGTCGTGCTTGATGCCTTTCATCTCGATACCGTAGCGCGCTAAAACGCTCATATCGTACTTCAGGTTTTGACCGACTTTAGCCTGTGCGTCATCTTCAAGAATCGGCTTAAGCTGTTCAAGTACCCAATCACGATCCAGTTGTTGAGGTGCATCTAAGTAGTCATGAGCAACCGGTACGTAAGCGGCAACGCCTTCTTCAGTTGCGAATGATAGACCAACAAGGTTAGCCACCATGTAGTCCAAGCTATCCGTTTCAGTATCAAAGGCAAACACCTCTGACGCTTTCAGTTTCTCTAGCCACGCATTAAAAGAGGCTTCATCTAGGATGGTTTCGTAGTTGCTGCGATCAATCGTCACTGCAGAGGTGTTCATTTCTACAGTAGATGTAGTTGATGCCTCGCTGCTGCGCACTGCACCCGACTTCTCATCCGCCTCAACCACACCGCTGCCGCCTTCAAGTAGCTCGTTCAACCAAGATTTGAAGACCAGTTGACCGTATAGCTTAATCAGCTCATCCGTATTTGGTTGTGCTTTTACAAGCGACTCAGGTGTCTCTTCTAACTCGACGTCCAGTTTGATCGTTGCAAGCTCGTAAGACATCTCAGCGTTGTCTTTATTATCAATCAGCTTCTTAGCCATGGTTTTTGAACCACGGAAGCCAAGAGCGGCAATATCATCCAGGTTTTGATACAGCTTTTCGATGCTACCAATGCCTTGTAGTAGAGCAGTTGCTGTTTTGTCACCAACACCTGGAACGCCAGGAATGTTATCCACTTTATCGCCCATCAGTGCAAGGTAGTCGATAATCAGCTCAGGTGGGATGCCAAACTTCTCTATCACGCCTTCGCGATCCATAACCACGTTGGTCATGGTGTTGATCAAAGTAACGTTGTCATCAACCAGCTGCGCCATATCTTTATCGCCAGTACTGATCAAAACCGGCATGCCCGCTTTAGATGCTTGAGAAGCTAGCGTACCAATCACATCATCCGCTTCAACGCCTGGGATCGAGATAAGTGGTAGACCCATTGCGCGAATCACGTTGTGCAAAGGTTCGATCTGACAACGTAGATCATCCGGCATAGGTGGACGATTAGCCTTGTACTCTGGGTACATGTCATCACGGAACGTCTTTCCTTTTGCATCAAAAATAACCGCAATACGATCAGAAGCAAATTGACGCATCATGCTGCGCAGCATGTTAACTACACCGTAAACCGCGTTAGTCGGGATATCACCATTGCTCATGGTGCCAGGGTAAGCATGAAACGCGCGATATAGGTAAGAAGAGCCATCGATCAGAATCAATGGATTATCAGGAATACGAGCCATAATGTTTGTGTATCCAGTAATTACAGAAATTATCTGTTAAGAATGCCACGTCTGTTGGTTGGATTCCACGTTGTCGATCTGTATCCGTTCACTCGGTTGTGTTCGTTATAATCGATTTGTTGTTATTTTTTGTTCTTAGACGCAAACGTTCTGTGGATAACTCTGTTTATATTATTTATCCACCCTGTTGAGAACTACGGTGGACAACTCAAAAAACAACAATAAACAACTGAAAATAAAGAATAATTTTACAGATCGAACAGATGATCAACGATCTTTTCTCGATCTTGCGTTGTGGAAAAGAATGCTGATGGCGTTTTATTCATAAAAATACGTGCCACTGAATATGCATCTTGTTGAAATGGTAGGTATAAAAAAAAGCGACACCCGAAGATGTCGCCTAGCAAAAACCGGTAAAGCCATTCAAATTGAATACCACAGCTTTACCTAAAAGCTATAAATTACACTGGAAGCAATGTGAGCAATGTCGTGTCAAAAAGAACTTAGTACAAGTTCGCGAGAATTCTGTTGGGTAACCAAGTAGATACTTGAGTACTTAACATCCTTGTGAACATTTCCTCATTCCCTAAGACGAAGTTAATAATAATGATTCTCATTTAATAGTCAACAATTAAATGATAATAAATCTCATTTGATTTATAAACCGTTAACAGCAGTGCTTAAATTTGCTTCAAAAAATGGATTCTATGGTCATTAATGTCTTCTTTTTCTTCAAATCTTTCGATTAGGTAACCGTTTCTCAATAACAGGCGCAACATTGCAGGGAACTGGTTACGAGACTTAACCTTTAACTGTCTGTAGCCCTGCTCTTTCGCCCACTGTTCCTGAACGTCTAATTGCGCCTGTGCAACGCCTTTGTTCCTCGCGAGCGGTGACACGCCACCAAACCAGCTGTAAAAAGTATCTTGATCCAATTCATAGCCGATCTTAAAGCCAAGCAACACGCCAGCTTCTTCAGCCACTAAGATAAGGCTCTTTTTCCCTGCCAGCCGCTCTGACAGAGAAGCGACACTCTCTTTTTTAGCGAACTCAGAGATCTGCTCGACCACAGACACCACTTCTTCTAAAGAACCTTCACGTACGACAACTGACATCTTATTCATCCTTATAAACGAAAGGGCTGGCACAATGGCCAACCCTTTACTGATCACTTAAGTGAGATCTACACGGTTACTTTTCTTTTAAATGCTCAGCAGCTTGTGCGTTATCTTCAGCAAGCCACTCTGCGACATCTTTAGCGAAGTAAGTAAGAATGCCATCAGCGCCAGCACGCTTAAAGCACAACAGTGATTCCATGACGGTTTCGCGCTCTTTCAGCCAGCCGTTTTGAATCGCCGCTTTGTGCATCGCGTATTCACCAGATACTTGGTAAGCAAACGTAGGCGCTTGCAGTTCGTGCTTAACACGACGAACAATATCAAGGTAAGGCATGCCTGGTTTCACCATCACCATGTCCGCACCTTCATTAAGATCCATCGCGACTTCATGAATCGCTTCATCGCTGTTGGCTGGATCCATCTGGTAGTTCTTCTTGTTACCACCTTTCAGGTTCGAAGCACTGCCAACTGCATCACGGAATGGGCCGTAGTAGCACGATGCATATTTTGCAGAGTACGCCATAATCTGAGTATGAATATGGCCCGCTTCTTCTAACGCTTCACGGATCTTACCAATGCGACCATCCATCATATCCGATGGGGCAACTACGTCAGCACCCGCTTCAGCGTGTGATAATGCTTGCTTGATCAAGACTTCAGTCGTCTCGTCATTCATCACGTAACCATCTTCATCGATGATGCCGTCTTGGCCGTGAGTGGTGAACGGGTCTAGTGCTACGTCAGTAATAACGCCAATGTTTGGCACATGCTCTTTTAGTAAACGTACAGCGCGCTGCACCAAACCTTCTGAGTTATGAGCTTCAGCTGCGCATAAACTTTTAGCATCTTGGTTCACGACTGGAAATAGAGCAATCGCAGGAACACCCAGCTTTGACAGGTAATCTGCTTCCTCAAGCATGTAGTCGATCGACAAGCGTTCAACACCTGGCATTGACTCGACAGGCTCGCGGCGGTCTTTACCCATCAGGATAAACATTGGGTAGATTAGATCATCCACAGACAATTGATTTTCTGCCATTAGGCGACGGCTAAAGTCGTGCTTACGCATACGGCGCATACGGCGACCTGGGAATTGACCTTGAATTGAAACAGACACTAGATTCTCCTTGCCTAGTCTAAGCACCGAAATACTTAGATATGAAAAGTGCTAAATACAGGCAAAAGCATATCACTGATGGCTCAGGACGCTAGCAGTAAAATATGAAACCCACTCAAAAATAGGGATAAATGGCAAAAAATGACCTTCTCCTCACACTGCCGTATACTCATGACAACTCAGTAAAGACCGCTTTCAGGACAAAACAATGATCGACACCCATGCTCATATTTACGCTAGTGAATTCGATGAAGACCGCGAACAAGTTGTGCAGCGCGCACTGGCTCAAGGGATTGATACCATTCTATTGCCGAACATCGATTTAGAATCTATCGAACCAATGTTAGCAACGGAAGCGCAGTTTCCTGATGTGTGCCGTTCAATGATGGGCTTACACCCTTGTTATGTGGATGCGAATATCGAGCAAACCCTCAAAACCATTCGAGCTTGGTTTGATAAGCATGACTTTATCGCCGTGGGTGAGATTGGTATCGACTTGTACTGGGATAAAACCTTCAAGGCTGAACAAGAGATGGCGTTTGTGACTCAACTGCAGTGGGCAAAGGAGCTTGATCTACCTGTGGTGATCCACACTCGTGATTCCATTGAAGAGACACTTGCCCTACTTCGTAAAGAACAAGATGGCAGCTTACGCGGGGTATTCCACTGCTTTGGTAGCAGCTTAGAGGAAGCTCAAGCGATCAACGAGCTAGGCTTTCATTTAGGTTTAGGCGGCGTTTCGACCTTTAAGAACTCTGGGATGGACAAGGTGATCCCACATCTCGATATGGATTACGTCATTCTAGAGACAGATTGCCCATACTTGGCACCAACACCGAATCGCGGTAAACGCAATGAACCAGCCTACACAGAATTAGTAGCAAAACGCATCGCCGAATTACGCGGAATTACCCTTGAAGAAGTCGAAAACATAACCACCAAAAATGCTAAGGCATTGTTTAATTTATGACAAATCTATTAATAAGTAATTATTACGGATTTTTCCTGAATTTATTTGAGAAAGCTAAGTGACATGTATAGTATCAATCACCTGCATATAGAGGTAGTTGATTATGTGTGACCATTCACAACACTTACAACGTCAACATCGAACCCTATGGCATAAAATTTTGGGCATCAAAGAGCTCTATATATGTCAGAACTGTGGCTATCAGTTAAAGATTCGATAAACAGACATAATAAAAAAGCGGCCCTAGGCCGCTTTTTTATTATGTGATTTTTACTGAAGCATTCCGAATCAAGATTCAGCTTCTTCCTCTTCATCCGCATCTGGCTTACGCGTGTAAAAGCGTGCGAAAAACAGACCAATCTCAAACAGAATACACATTGGAATCGCCAACAGTGTTTGCGAGATCATATCTGGTGGTGTCAGCATCATACCGATGATGAAAGCACCCACCACAATGTAAGGACGCTTTTCAGACAGAGATTGAGGCGTTGTTGCCCCCGTCCAACACAACAAGATAATCGCAACAGGCACTTCAAAGGCAATACCAAAAGCAAAGAACAGCGCGAGTACAAAATCAAGATAGCTTGAGATGTCGGTTGCGAACTCTACTCCCCCTAATGATATGGCCGTAAAAAAGCCAAATACCAACGGGAATACAATAAAGTAAGCGAACGCCACACCACAGTAAAACAGCAATGAACTTGAAGCCAATAGCGGCATGATCAAGCGTTTTTCATGCTTGTATAAACCCGGAGCAACAAAAGCCCACACCTGATACAAAATAAACGGAACCGCGAGGAATATAGACGCGATCAAGGTTAATTTCAGCGGTGTGAAAAATGGCGATGCAACATCGGTTGCGATCATCGTCGCCCCTTCCGGTAGACGATCTACCAAAGGTGCTGATACGAATTCATAAATATCATTAGCAAAATAAATTAGCCCGACAAATATCACTAGCACCGCGACAATCGCACGTAGTAGGCGATTACGTAGTTCTAGAAGGTGGCTAATTAAAGGCTGTGTCTGCTCAGTCGAAGACATGTCAAACCTCTTAAACAGGAAGATCGAAAAGGAGCCGCGCGTGTATCTATCCAGTTGAATTGGTATCCACTTGAATAGTTATTTACTTGAATAGATATCTATTTAAACATCTAGCGAATCAAGTATCCGGCGACTCCTCCTTGCGAGACTATTCGGCTTTCTTATCTGACGGTGCTGAAGCTTCGCTGTTGACCTGAATGGTTTCAGATTCCACAGTTTCCATGACACTAGGTTTAGTCTCACTTGGCTTATCAGACTCAGGCTTAGCATACGGACGTTGAACCTCAGCAGCGGCCTGCTTGAGTTCATCGACTGACGCTTTAAGGTCTGGAGATAAATCTTCCATACCCATTTTTTCCGCCTTGCGTAGGTTTTCTTGCAGCTCTTGCACCTTAAGCTCATGAGAAAGTTCATCTTTCACACTGTTTGCCATGCTTTTCGCTTGTCCAACAAACTTGGAAATACTGCGAATCGCCACGGGCAAACGCTCAGGCCCTAAAACCACTAACCCAACGACAGATATTAATACCAGTTCCCAAAAACCGATATCAAACACGATTTACGCCTGCTCTTTGTCTTTCTTTGTTTCAGCAGTTGTTTCAGCGTGAGCTTCTGTCTTCTGCTGTTCAATATTCTTTGGTTCGAAGTCTGCATCTTTCTTATCTGCAGGCTTGTCTTCATCGCTCATCGCTTTTTTGAAGCCTTTAACCGCTGAACCTAAGTCACCACCCATACCGCGCAGTTTCTTTGTTCCGAATAGCAAAATTACAATTACAGCAATGATTAGAAGTTGCCAAATACTGATACCACCCATTGTCATTGTCCTCGGGTCTGTCTACACATAAAAATATTAAGAGAGTCTACTGTCTAACGACGGTAAGCTCGCCAACTAAGCAACCAAAATGTGACACCTGCGATGCCACAGCCCATAGATAGCTGCTCATAAGGGCTTGAAACTAATATTGCGGAGCATACGACTAAAGTGGCTCCAACGCCAAACAAAAACTTTCCAGTTGCTTGCTGACGCTTACTATCTCGGTAACCTTGATAAAGCTGATCCATTCTGTGGTTCATCGCTTTACCTTGGCGCAAGCTGTCATAAAGTAGCTCTGGCAGCTCTGGCAGTTTTTCTGCCCAGAATGGCGCACGCTCTTTTACTGCGTTGATCACAGCTTGCGGCCCCACCTGATTCATCATCCAGGTTTCAAGGAAAGGCTTCGCCGTTGCCCACAAATCAAGTTGCGGATACAGCTGACGGCCTAGGCCTTCGACATACAACAAGGTCTTTTGCAGAAGCACCAACTGAGGTTGAACCTCCATGTTGAAACGTCTTGCTGTATTAAATAAGTTTAGCAACACATGGCCAAATGAGATCTCGCCAAGTGGTTTTGCAAAGATTGGCTCACACACCATACGGATCGCGAACTCAAAATCATTGACGTTAGTGTCGTGTGGCACCCACCCCGAATCAACGTGTAGCTCAGCAACTTTACGGTAATCTCGATTGAAGAAAGCCAACAAGTTCTCTGCTAAATAGCGCTTATCTTCGCTATTGAGCGTACCAACAATGCCACAATCCAAACCAATCCACTGAGGGTTATCTGGATTCTCTGGGTTAACAAATACGTTGCCCGGGTGCATGTCTGCATGGAAAAAGCTATCTCGGAATACTTGGGTGAAGAATACCGTCACACCGCGTTCCGCGAGCAATTTCATGTTGGTGCCGTTGGCTTCTAGCGTCTCAATATCGGAGACTTGAATACCATAGATTCGCTCTGACACCATCAGGGTTTCGCTGCTTAGATCAGGGATAACCTCTGGAACATACAGCTCTTCACTGCCTTCAAAATTACGTCGCAGTTGAATGGCATTGGCCGCCTCACGGCGCAGGTCGAGTTCATCAAGTAACGTTTTCTCGTACTCGTGAACCACTTCAACCGGTTTCAAACGACGTGCTTCAGGAAGCGACTTAGCGACTATACGCGCCATTCGGTGCATCAGTTTTAGATCTGCGTCAATCACCGGGCGAATATCAGGTCGAATTACCTTCAGAACAATCTCACGACCGCTCTCTTTAAGCTTTGCGGTATGCACCTGAGCGATAGAAGCAGAAGCCAGTGGCTCGATATCAAAGTCGGTAAACCAGTTGTCTAAACTGCCACCCAACGCCTTTTCCATATCTTGCTTCGCCAGTTGACCATCAAACGGCGCAACTTGGTCTTGCAACAACGCCAACTGATCGGCGATATGAGGAGGGAACAGATCACGACGTGTCGACATCATCTGTCCAAACTTGATCCACACTGGACCAAGTTCTTGCAGCGCAAGGCGCAAGCGATGACCCAACTCTTTATCTTGATGCTTGTTCTTGAGCCAAAACAGTGACTTTCGCGCCAACAAAGGAGCTTTAGTCAGTTGGTGTTCCGGCATCAACTCATCAAGGCCGTATTCCAACTGTACCTTGATAATATGATAAAGACGTTTCAGTTCTGCTGGGGTCATGCTTTCTCCAACAGAGCGTTCAACTTAGCTTCAAGACGAGCAGCAGAGCTTTTTACGTCATCAACTTGGTCGCAAAAATGCGCAACTTCTAACGGTGCAGGTGCGATCTTCCACTCTTCAGTCAGAACTTGAGCAACATGATTTTGATGCTTAGTTGCCTGTTTTGCAACAAAGCCACCGACGTTTTTAACGCCTTGCACCAAGGTATGCGCAACCACATCACCCGTTACGCGCGATAACCACTCTTCCAAATCAGGCTTGCAGTCTGTCATCAGTTGAGCGAATTTCTGAGCCAGTTGAATATCACCTTCTAAGATCAGCTTATCTTGCTTGATCAGCTTGGTGATGTTCGATTGCTCACGCAGTTCAGGTAACACCGATAGGTTCAAAGATAGGTAGCAGTCAGGCTGCCCTTCGTATTCTGACAACACATCAATCTGTTGGCTGAAAACGAAAGTGAGTGTTTTATTCAACTCTTTCAAATTGACTTGAATGATCTGCCCCTTTAAACGAGACAAACGACGAACCAGTGCTGGATCATCGTTCACGAAAGTATTTAAAGAGGTTTCAATAACCGCGGTTACCAATGGATCAAATGGCATGACTGTCCTTACCTTTGAAAACGGATAAGCCTTAACCTATCCGTTCTATCTTTATTCTTATTGTTTAGCACGCTCAGCGAGCCTGCTACCAAGCTCGACTAGAACTTGTAACCGCGGTGCAGCGCAACAATGCCGCCCGTTAGGTTGAAGTATTTAGTATTCTCGAAACCCGCTTCTTGCATCATGCCTTCCAAAGTCTCTTGATTTGGGTGCATACGAATAGATTCTGCAAGGTAACGGTAGCTGTCTGCATCGTTAGCAATCAACTCACCCATTTTTGGCAACAGGTGGAAAGAGTATGCGTCGTAAACCTTTGATAGTGGCTCAAGCACTGGCTTAGAAAACTCAAGAACCAACAGACGGCCACCCGGCTTAAGTACGCGGTACATAGAACGCAGCGCTTGGTCTTTATCGGTTACGTTACGCAGACAGAAGCTGATCGTAATGCAATCGAAGTAGTTATCTGGGAATGGCAACTCTTCAGCGTTCGCTTGTACGTAGTGTACGTTGCCAACAATGCCGCTATCACGCAGCTTATCACGGCCAACATTCAGCATTGAGTTGTTGATATCAGCAAGAACCACGTGGCCTTTTTCACCAACGATACGCGAGAATTTCGCAGTAAGGTCGCCAGTACCACCACCAAGATCTAGGATACGCTGACCAGGGCGAACGCCACTGCAATCAATCGTGAATCGCTTCCACAAGCGGTGAACACCACCCGACATTAAGTCATTCATGATGTCGTATTTAGCGGCTACAGAGTGAAATACCTCTGCTACTTTCGCGACTTTTTCGTCTTTCGCGACTGTTTCGAAACCAAAGTGTGTGGTTTCTGACTCTACTGCTGAATTTGTCTGCACGCTTGTGTCCATAATGCTGTTATCTACCATGGTAAGTTCTCATCGACAGCACGCTCCGTGTTTAGAGGCGCTGCGGCCGATTAGTTTACTTTATCCTCAGCGGGTTGTCTTTCTACTAAGGAGGCATTTTCTGAAAAAGCCTCATTTTGCGCCATTTCGGCCAAACCAATCGAGATCGGTTTCTTCACTTCAACACCCAATTGCTTGAAGCTTTCGGCCTGACGAATCACGTTGCCTCGCCCTGTGACTAGCTTATTCATCGCCCCTTGATAACTTTGGTTTGCTCTATCAAGTGAGCTGCCAAGGCCTTCCATATCATCAACAAACAGGCGCAGCTTGTCGTAAAGCTTGCTCGCACGTTCTGCGATAACCTGTGCGTTCTGGTTCTGTCTGTCGTTACGCCACAGGTTATCAATGGTACGCAGTGCCACCAGCAAAGTGGTTGGGCTAACCAAGATAATGTTTTGCTCCATCGCATCTTTAACTAAGCTAGGGTCGGCTTGAATCGCCACCTGAAACGCAGGTTCTACCGGAATAAACATCAACACATAATCAAGGCTCTGTATGCCTTTGAGTTGATGATAATCCTTCTGGCTCAATCCTTTAATGTGTGCGCGCAATGAAGCCAAGTGATCACGTAATGCAGCATCACGTTGTTGATCAGTTTCAGCATTGAAGTAACGCTCAAACGCCACCAAAGCCATTTTTGAATCCACCACCACTTGCTTGTCTTGTGGCAGATGCACAATCACATCTGGCTGGTAACGCTTGCCCGCATCGTTTTGCAGGTTCACTTGCGTTTGGTATTCGTGCCCTTCGCGCAGTCCTGATTCAGCAAGCACGCGAGCCAGCACCACCTCGCCCCAGTTACCTTGTTGTTTGTTGTCACCCTTTAGCGCTTGAGTCAGGTTCACCGCTTCACGCGTCATACTCTCATTAAGACGCTGCAGGTTTTTAAGCTCATGCACCAAAGTATGACGCTCTTTGGCTTCTTGGCTGAAGCTGTCGTTCACTTGTTTCTTAAAGCCTTCCAACTGCTCTCTTAGTGGAGACAACAAACCTTCTAGGCTCTGCTTATTCTGCTGATCGACCTTGGCGGTTTTGGTTTCAAACAGTTGGTTCGCTAACAATTCAAACTGCTGCTTAAGTCGTGATTCAGCTTGCTCTAGCAACTGCAGCTTTTCGCTATTGGCGAGGTTTTCTTGGTCATGCCTTGCTTCTTGCTCGCGCAGCTCGGCTTCTAATTCAGACTTATGATCTTTAAGCACATTGATCTCATCAGCGTACTGCTGGCGCTCTTGCTTTACCGCCTCAAAGTAGCGCAGTTTTTCCATTGCAGCCATCACCTTACCGTGCGCCTGCTTGAGCTCGAATGCCGCTTTGTCTCGGTCATCATCTAACTCATCGAGCTCTTGTTGCGCCTCTGCGAGTGATGCTTTGAGCTGAGCTTGCTGAGATTCATGCAACAAACGATCGGACTCTAGCTGCTGCTCGAGCAATCGCTGCTGAAAAGAGAGCTTCTGTTTAATCCACCAACCCACGACACCGCCGCTGACGAGCGCGCCAGAAATTGCAGCAATAAGCGTTGCCTGATGTTCGATAATCCATTGCATGATAATGATTTAGCCTAATTTGAAATAACTCATTAAATGGTATTTTGATACTGGATAAATGTCCAGTTTGCCGTATTAAAATTCGACAGATAGACTAGGCGCTCCGTATTCTGTCCCATCAAATTAGAATGAGTTGCCATGAACGAACGTCGTGCCTTGGGCTTTGGCCTTTCCGCAGTACTGCTGTGGTCAACGGTCGCTACTGCTTTTAAGCTGACCCTTGCTGAGTTTTCACCGATTCAAATGCTGACCATTGCCAGTATTGTGTCGTCGATTGCGCTGATCGCAGTCTGCGCCTTTCAAGGTAAGCTCTCTCAGCTGAGTACAACGTTCCTTTCAAACCCTTGGTATTACCTGCTGCTCGGCTTGGTTAACCCATTGGCTTATTACCTGATTCTATTCAAAGCCTACGACCTGCTGCCCGCTTCTCAAGCTCAAGCCATCAACTACAGCTGGGCTATCACGCTAACCTTAATGGCGGCGGTTTTTCTGGGGCAAAAGATTCGTAAGCAAGATTGGATTGCGTGTACCTTCAGCTATGCGGGTGTGGTAGTTATTGCCACCAAAGGCGATGTGTTAGGCATGCAGTTCGATAGCCCACTCGGTGTGGCACTGGCGCTGCTTTCTACTCTGCTTTGGGCAGGATATTGGATTCTCAACACCAAAAACAAGGCTGACCCAGTGGTTGGCGTACTGCTTGGTTTCTTAGTGGCATTACCTTTCGCGATCGGTTTAACCCTTTTTGAAGGCGAGAGCTTTAGCCAAATTACGGCGAAGGGTTGGATGGCGGTGACTTACGTTGGTCTGTTCGAGATGGGCATTACCTTTGTATTATGGTTATCAGCACTCAAGCTAACCAACAATACGGCGCGTATCAGCAACCTAATTTTTGCCTCGCCGTTTATCTCGTTGATGCTACTTTCCACTATTATCGGCGAAGAGATTCACCCAGCGACCCTGTTTGGCTTGGTACTGATCATTGCTGGCTTAGTGATTCAACAGATCAAGTTTTCAAAAAACAAACCGGCGTAAATAAGAGCTAAAAGATTCAATTGAGCACGAAAAGCTATCGATAAAGTCGAATCTAGAGCTAGAGCACAATGTTAGATACAAAAATGGCGAGTCGTATGACTC